>JBDTWQ010000188.1:0-9130 GCA_040006595.1 Nitrosospira sp. | reverse complement strand
TGCAAGCGGCCGGCATCGGGTATCGGCAAGCAACGATTGGCCGCAAGCCTGGGGCGGGAGGCGGCGAACCATGTCGCCGAGGCATTGCTCGCTTGTGCTCTGGAAGACGCACGCGACTGGGCCGGCTCGGTGGTAATCGCGCCGGCGCATCCCGCAGATTATGGCTGGGCCGACGCTCTCTTGCCGCAATTGCAGCCGAGGGTACGTATATTGCCGCAAGCAACTGGCAATCTGGGGCAACGGCTGAACATACTGGATCACGAACTGCGCAGTGCGGGACTGGAACAACTGGTTTATATTGGCAGTGATGCCCCTGCACTCGGGGCAGCCGACTATTCTGCAGCTAATGATGCCCTGCTACACTATGATACAGTGTTGACGCCGGCGGAGGATGGTGGCGTAGTGCTGATGGCGAGCCGTCGGCGGTGGCCGATGCTGAGCGGCTTGCCGTGGAGCACCGCCCGCCTGGGCGGGGCGCTGGGTGATTGCTGCCGCGCGGCTGGACAATCCGTCGCCACGCTGACGCGCGGTTTCGACGTGGATGAAGAGGGTGGTCTCTTTCGATTGGTCACGGCGCTGAGGACGGATCCCCGCCCGGCACGACGCGCATTGCACGCGTTGGCTTGCGATCTCGTTCAATTGAGGGAGGCGGGTCATGTCTAGTTTTAGCGTCATTATCCCTTGCTACCATGACGAAGCGAAGGTGGCGAATCTGCTCAACCAGCTGCAAAACGTGCCGCATAGACCGCTGGAAGTCGTGGTGGTGGATGGCGCTAACGATCAGGCATGCCGCAAAGTCTGTAATCAATATGACGCACGGTGGCTGGCAGACGAACCTTGCCGAGGGCGGCAATTACTCTCCGGGGCGGCGCTGGCGCAAGGGGATGTCCTATGGTTTCTGCATGCCGATGCCCGCCTGCCGCCCGATCCGATAATGGCAATGAAATTCGCCATTGAACAAGGCGCGATAGGTGGCTACTTTCGATTTCGTTTCGATACCCCCCGTGCCTGGCCTGCATTGTTGCTGGAACCAGCCATCGCATTCCGTTGCCGATTTGGCGTTCCCTATGGCGATCAGGGACTATTCATGACACGGCGGGCCTATGTCGAGGCCGGTGGTCATTCCCCCTGGCCCTTGTTCGAAGAGGTGTATCTGGTGCGTGGATTACGCCGCCTGGGGCGTTTTCTGGCTTTGCGCGAACCGCTCTTTGTCGATCCGCGCCGCTGGCATCGTGACGGCTGGTGGCGGCGTACCTGGATAAACCGGAATCTGGCGTTAGCTTTTGCACGGGGCGTTACGCCCGACAAATTGGCTGCTCGATACCGCTCTCAAACCACTTAACCTACTTCAATTATTGAGGGGCTATCATGCATGACACTGTCCAACGATATTACGGCGAGATCCTGAGCAGTTCGCTTGATCTTCAGACCAACGCCTGCACGACGGATACCGGCTTGCCTGAATATGTGAAGCCGATACTGGCGCAGCTACATGGGGAGGTGTTATCGCGCTACTACGGTTGCGGATTGGTGCTGCCGGAACTGCTGGAGGGCCTGACCGTGCTCGATCTCGGTTGCGGCGCCGGCCGCGATGTTTACGTGATATCCAAGCTGGTAGGGGAGCATGGCGGCGTAATCGGTATTGATATGACTGAAGAGCAGTTGGCGGTCGCGCGTCGGCACCAGGAACATCACCGCAAAGAATTTGGTCACACCACCAGTAACGTGCGTTTTTTGCATGGCTACATTGAGCGGCTGCAGGAGCTCGAACTGGCAGATAGCAGTGTGGATATCATCGTATCCAATTGCGTGCTCAACCTTGCTCCCGACAAGGCGGCGGTGTTGCGCGAGGCCTGGCGTGTTCTCAAGCCAGGCGGCGAACTATACTTTTCCGATGTCTATACTGACCGGCGCGTACCGGCTGCGCTCACCAGCGACCCCGTCCTATACGGTGAGTGTCTGAGCGGTGCACTGTACTGGAACGATTTTCTTCCCCTTTGCCGTGCGCATGGCTTTGCCGATCCGCGCCTCGTCGAGGACCGCAAAATTACCATTGGCAACGCGGAACTGGCAGTACGTACTGGGAATATCCGTTTTTACTCAGCAACTTACCGATTATTCAAGTTGGACAACCTGGAATCGGCCTGCGAAGATTATGGTCAGTCCGTGGTTTATCGCGGCACGATAGCGCATCATCCTCACCTGTTTGTGCTCGACAAGCATCATCGTATCGAAACCGGCAAGCAGTTCCCTGTCTGCGGCAACACTTGGCGCATGCTGCACGATACCCGGTTTGCCACGCATTTCGATTTCTATGGCAACTTCGAACGGCACTACGGTATTTTTGCTGGCTGCGGGATGGGGCTACCCTATGATGAGACTACAAATGTCGCCAACAATCGGACAGGCGGATGCTGCTAGCTCTGATATTGGCAGTGTGAAGATCACTCCCATCAGTGTCGAACGCCCCGATCGTCCAGAATACTGGCGATGTACGCCGGCCGATGAACCGCGCGGTTTTATTCAGCCGCATGCGCTGGATGAGTTGTGGTTCCACACCGGCACCGCCTGTAACCTGGCCTGCCCTTTCTGTCTCGAAGGCTCCAAACCAGGAGACAATCGCCTGCAACTATTGCGGATTGACGATGTAGTGCCGTTCATAGACGAAGCGCTCGGTCTGGGCGTCAAACAATTTTCCTTCACCGGAGGCGAACCGTTTGTTAATAAGGATATCGTACGTATCCTCGATTACGGGTTGCTGCATCGGCCTTGCCTGGTGCTGACCAATGCCACTGAGCCCCTGATCAGACGCCTCCAACAATTGGAACCATTACGTGACCATCCGCATGCATTGAATTTCCGCGTTAGCCTGGATTATCCTGAGGCCGCCCGCCATGATGCCGGGCGTGGTGAAGGCATGTTCGCCCAAGCCCTTGAAGGGTTACGAAAACTACATAAAATGGGGTTCCATGTGTCGGTGGCGAGCCAGCTTTCCCCTGGCGTCATGCCAGATCTTGTTTCCCTGCGCTTTGCGGAAGTCTTCCGTGATGCAGGCTTACCGGAGGATCTGCCGCGTATCGAATTCCCCGAATTTCATCCACCCAACGCGCAAGTAACGCTGCCGCAAATTACCGAGCACTGCATGACGGCTTTCCAGACGGAAGAGACACGCCGCTCTTTCATGTGTGCGTTCAGCAAGATGGTGGTGAAAAGTCGGAACCGCATGCAGGTTTACGCTTGCACACTCGTGGATGACGATCCGGACTACATCCTCGGCGAAACGCTAACGGAAGCCCTGCAAATACCAGTGAGCATGAAACACCACCGTTGCTACAGCTGTTTCAAATATGGTGCCTCATGTAGCGAAATGAAAATGGCAAAATGAGGCTGGCATCCGAATAAGTGCTACTCGATAAGTAACCAAAGGCGACGAAAGAAAATAAGCGCGGCATCCGCCAAGCACTGTTCAAGAATTGATTTTTAGAGGCGCCCAAGATGAAGCATTGGTGGCTGCTTATATTGCTGGTGGTGTTGGCCGGATTATTCTTTGCCTTCGATCTAGAGCGCTTCCTTAGCTTCGAATCGCTCAAGAGTAGCCGGGATGAGCTGCAACAAGCCTATCAGGCGCGGCCATTGAAAACAATTGGTCTCTATGTTGCAATCTATATTGTCATAGCTTCGCTTTCCCTGCCTGGAGCGACGGTGATGACGCTGGCCGGTGGTGCCATCTTCGGGCTGTGGGTTGGTATCCCAGCCGCAGTCATCTCAGCCAGTATCGGCGCAACCGTGGCTTTCTGGACAGCGCGCTACCTGTTTCGCGATTCCGTGCGTCAACGCTTCGGCGACCGCATGGCAGCGATCAACGCCGGCATTGAGCGTGATGGTGCGTTTTATCTCTTTACCTTGCGACTGGTACCGATATTTCCTTTTTTCGTAATCAATCTGCTGATGGGACTCACCGCCATCCGGGCCGGCACCTTCTTCTGGGTTAGCCTGCTGGGCATGCTTCCCGCCACAACAATTTATGTGAATGCCGGGACCCAGTTGGGTGCACTCACCAGTTTGTCCGACATTCTGTCGCCACCGCTAATCGGATCGTTGGCCTTGCTGGCTGCATTCCCATGGTTGGCGCGGTGGGCGGTGGCTCGTATAAGGGCGAGGGGCGTGCAGGCGCGTTGGCGTAAACCCAGCCGATTCGATCGCAATCTGGTAGTCATCGGTGCAGGTGCGGCAGGTTTGGTGACATCATACATAGCAGCCACTACCCGTGCCAAGGTGACATTGATCGAAGGACATAAGATGGGCGGTGATTGCCTCAATTTTGGTTGTGTGCCTTCCAAGGCACTGCTACGTTCGGCTGCTTTCCTGCAGCAAGCGCGGCAGGCACCCGGACTGGGCATCGCCCGCGTAACTGTCGACTACAATTTTGGCGATGTGATGGCGCGGGTACACCGGATCATAAATACGGTTGAACCACACGATTCGGTGGAACGCTATACAAAACTCGGGGTGGAGGTAATTCACGGCAATGCGCGCATTACCTCACCCTGGACGGTGGAAGTCAATGGACAAACCGTGAGCACCCGCGCTATCGTCATAGCTACTGGAGCCCGTCCCACCATTCCCCGCATTCCGGGATTGGAGCAGGTACGCTACTATACGTCCGAGACCATCTGGTCGCTCGTTGAACGCCCTGAGCACTTGGTCGTGTTGGGTGGCGGACCAGTGGGCTGCGAGTTGGCACAGGCGTTTGCACGCCTTGACTGTCAGGTCACGCAAGTGGTAAGAACCGGTTTGATGGGGCGCGAGGATGCCGATGCTGTTGCGCTGGTGGAAGCCGCGCTGCGCGCCGATGGAGTGCGTGTGTTGACTCAAACCGACGCCATTCGTTGTGAGCGTGAAACCGCTAAGCAATTGCTGGTTGTGCGTTACGAAGACGGAACCGAAGAAGCGCTTCCGTTCGATGCTATCTTGTGCGCGGTAGGGAGATCAGCTCGTACCGAAGGCTTTGGCCTGGAGGAATTGGGAATTCCGGTTTCGCCCAAGCACACTATTGAAACAGATGCGTGGCTGCAAACACTCTATCCCAACATCTACGCTTGCGGCGACGTGGCCGGGCCGTACCAGTTCACGCATACTGCCGCGCACCAGGGTTGGTATGCATCGGTCAACGCATTGTTTGGCGGTTTGAAACGTTTCAAGGTGGATTACTCAGTGATTCCGTGGGCCACATTCACGAGTCCGGAAGTTGCCCGTGTTGGACTATCGGAAGACGAAGCGAAGAAGCGCGGCATTGCCTGCGAAGTAACGCGCTACGACCTCAAGGACCTCGACCGCGCTATTGCCGATGAAGCAGGGCACGGCTTCGTCAAGGTGCTCAGCATACCGGGTAAAGACCGCATTCTGGGCGTGACCATTGTTGGCGAGCACGCCAGCGATCTGCTGGCAGAATTCGTGCTGGCGATGAAACATGGTCTCGGCCTCAACAAGATACTCGGCACCATCCATACTTATCCGACCTGGTCGGAGGCCAACAAATATGCTGCAGGCGAATGGCGACGCGCACACGTGCCATATCGCCTGCTTGACTGGGCGGAAAAATACCATGCCTGGCGGCGAGGTTAAGCGCATGAGAATATTGTCGGCGACGCAATATGTGATGTTTGCTGCCACGCTATTGTTGGGGTCTGGCTGGAGTCAGCCAAGTCATACGGCTTCACAAAAACTGATTCTAACTGGCGCCAGCACGATCGCTCCGTTAGCGGGAGAACTCGCCCGGCGCTTCGAGTCGCTTCATCCCGGGACGCGGGTGGATGTGCACACCGGTGGTTCGGCACGCGGCATTAACGATGCACGCAAAGGAACTGCCGACATCGGCATGGTATCCCGTGCTTTGAAACCCGAAGAGAAGGATCTGCATGCTCATACTATCGCCTTGGACGGGGTCGGGATTATCCTGCATGCGAGTAACCGAATCGATGCGCTAAGCAAGCAGCAGGTTATCGACATTTATACTGGCCAAATAGTTAACTGGAAGGCTGTTGGTGGACGCGACGCGCCCATTACCGTAGTCAACAAGGCCGAAGGCCGCTCGACACTCGAGCTATTTCTGAATTATTTAAAATTGAAGAACAGCGACATCAAGCCGCACGTGATCATCGGCGACAACTCACAGGGGATAAAGACGGTGGCGGGGAACCCGAACGCCATCAGCTACGTTTCGATAGGCGCAGCCGAATACGAGATCCGGCACGGTACGCCGATCAAGCTATTGCCACTCGACGGTATCGCGGCTTCGGTAGGGAATGTGCGTAATGGTATTTTTCCGCTATCACGACCGCTCAATCTGGTAACGCGGGGAGTGCCAAAAGGATTAGCTCGAGATTTTATTGAATTTGCCCGCTCGGAACACGTACATGATCTGGTCGAAGCACAATATTTCATCCCGGTCAGCGCCCATTGACACGCTGACGATCTGGCTGCTGCGCGGTGGAGCAGGCATCGCAGCGGCTCTGGTATTGTTGATCCTCTTGTTCCTGGCAGTCGAGTCCTGGCCCGCCCTGCGGCATATTTCACCCGAGCGTTTTCTCACCGATCCGTCCTGGAATCCCGGAGAAAGCATGTACAACCTGGCACCAATGGTGTCGGGTACCCTCTACGCCGCAGGCGGGGCGCTACTGCTGGCAACGCCGCTAGGCATAATCTCAGCACTGTTTATCGCTTATTATGCGTCGCCACGCAGTGCCGTTATTTACCAACGATTGGTTGAATTGCTGGCGGGTATCCCCTCGGTAGTCTATGGTTTTTGGGGGCTAACTACGCTTGTGCCGCTGATTAATCAATTACATCCGCCGGGCGCGAGTCTTCTGGCAGGAATTCTGATTCTGGCGCTAATGATCTTGCCCACTATCGCGCTAACTACGCACGCGGCGCTACTGACCGTACCTGGGGAATACCTGCGCGGTGCAGCAGCGTTGGGCATGTCACGCTGGGGTATGATTCGCGGCGTCGCCCTGCCGACAGCAAAACCGGGCATCGTCGCGGGCATCATGCTCGCAGCGGGTCGCGCCATCGGCGAAACCATGGCCGTATTGATGGTTGCGGGCAATGTCGTGCAGCACGCCACCAGCTTGTTCGATCCGGTGCGTACTCTTACCGCCAACATCGCGCTTGAAATGGCCTATGCCATGAACGATCACCGTGCTGCACTATTTGTATCAGGCCTGACGCTAATGCTTCTGGTAATAACGCTCTCGGGCGTTGCCGGGTGGTTGGTGAGAAATCGCCATGCCTGAAACTTCTGTAAAATCAGTGCACGCCTGCCGGGACCGCCTGGCGGAACTTGTCGTCTACTTCGTCGCGTTCCTGGTTTGCGCCGCGTTTGTGTGGATAGCAAGTGACCTTGTACGCGGCGGCATGGCGCATCTTTCCTGGGATTTTCTTGTCGATTCGCCGCGGAATGCCGGCCGTGCCGGTGGCATCGGCTCAATTCTGGTTTCCACCGCCCTTATCCTGCTGGTTGCTTTGATGGTGGCTCTGCCGCTGGGATGGACGACCGCGGCGCTGCTCGCCGAATATATGCCTGCCAGCGGCAGTTTCGGATACGCGGTGCGCCACAGTCTGCAAGTGCTTGCGGGCGTACCTTCCATCGTTTTTGGCTTGTTCGGAAATGCTTTTTTCAGCATTTATCTGGGCATGGGGTTTTCCATCCTGTCCGGAGGGCTGACGCTGGCCTGCATGTTGCTACCCATTCTCGTCAGTACTGCCGAGGCGGGCTTACATGCCGTACCCGATGCGTATCGCCAGTCCGCTGCGGCATTGGGCATGTCGCGCACAGCGACATTGGTTCATTTGCTACTGCCAGCTGCCTCGCCGGCACTAGCCGCCGGCCTGCTGCTGGGGATCGGGCGGGCCATGGCCGAAACTGCGGCACTATTGTTCACCAGCGGCTACGTTGACCGTATGCCGGGTTCGCTACTGGATTCAGGACGCACTCTGGCGATCCATATCTTCGATTTATCCATGAATGTTCCCGGTGGCGACGCCCCTGCCCATGCCTCGGCACTTGTGCTGATCATTGTGCTGCTGCTTATCAATATGGTCGCCATGCGACTTACTACCGTCTGGCAACGCAGAAAGATAATGTCATAATGAGCTCAAAGAAGTGCTCCAGTTCCAATAGACTCGAGCCCGGGCAACCCATAACCCAGGATAACAACGGCTATACCTTGGGACCCATGCAGGCGGGGCCGGTATGTTGCGACCCGCAACCCTTGATCCAGGTCGAGAACTTTTCTCTTCGCTACGGGGCCCAGATTGCGCTGGATGACATTACACTGGATATTTATCGTGGCTGTATTACTGCCTTGATCGGCCCTTCCGGCTGCGGAAAAACCAGTTTCTTATCATCGATCAATCGGCTCACTGACCTGATTCCCGGCTGTCACATTGCTGGTCGTATTCGCGTAGACGGCAGCGACATTCATCACGCTGCCTGCAATGTGCAGGTGTTACGACGGCAGATCGGTATGGTGTTCCAGAAACCCACGCCGTTTCCGCTCTCAATCTATCGTAACATCGAACTACCTTTGCGCGAGTATGGCATTACGCGGCGGGCCGACATCAATGTCACTATCGAACAAGTGTTGCAGGATGTAGGGCTGTGGGAGGAAGTGCATGATCGGCTGAATACTTCCGCGCTGAGCCTGTCAGGTGGTCAACAGCAGCGCCTTTGCATTGCTCGCGCGCTGGCGTTGGATCCACAGATTCTATTGATGGATGAACCATGCAGCGCGCTCGATCCTATCGCCTCGGGTGTGGTCGAAGATCTGATCAGCCGTTTGTGCGGCCGCTATACGATCGTCATTGTTACTCATAATCTGGCACAGGCTCGCCGCATCGCTAACTACGCAGCATTTTTCTGGATCAAGAATCATGCTGGCCGCCTGGTTGAATTCGGTAATTGCCGGCAGATTTTTGAATCGCCGACGCACGAACTTACCGCCGCTTATATAAATGGGGCGAGAGGATGATCGTTATGAAAGACCCTTTTGCCATCATGCCATATGAAAGAATTTAGCATGGACAGGTATATGTTAAAGCTGTATAGTTGCCGAGCTCTTCGCTCTTT
>JBDTWQ010000187.1:0-8416 GCA_040006595.1 Nitrosospira sp. | reverse complement strand
GGCCCGTGAATACAGGAAATCGTATAAGAGTTCAGGGATTAACGCAGTTCGCCCAAAGTATAAAGCTCCGGGGAAAAAGCAGTTTTGTATTTTTGTGGAAGCTCATCCATCGCCGCGCTGGCTTGGTCGCGTGTGGAATAAATTCCGTATGTAACTCTGAAGTGGGCCTGACCCTCGTTATTCACCGGATGCATATACAAGTCGGATAAATTAACTAGATTTTGGGCACGAATTAAAAATCGCTCCATACGGTCTGGCTGGATATTATCGGTGACAAATAATTGAATGCTATAGTAATTTTTATCCATGGTAGCCATAATTTGTTTGGTCGCCTCAACTCTCTGCTCCAGCAACTTATGGTCCGCCAACTTAACTCCGCCAATATCCAATTTGACCATACCGTGTTGTTCGGTTGAAGCGGCCAACTTACCCTGTGCGGAAATAATCGTTCCTGCCACAGGCTCGGGGGGTGAGGGGAGTGAGGAAGGCGAGGGGAGTGCGGTGGATCTAGATTCAGATACAGACGCCGAAGCTGGAGCGAGAGCACTGGGAACAACAACCATTGCAACCGCCGGGGGGTAGACAGGGGCCGAGACCGGGGCTGATGTTGTCATTTCCATTGGCACCGAAGCAGCAGGAGGTATAACGTTCGTTTGTGCAGAGCGCAGGGCTTGCCAGCCCAGCACGCCCAGCGCTATGACAGCAAGTACAGCAGTCGCACCTGCTATGCGGC
Source organism: Nitrosospira sp. (assembly GCA_040006595.1). GTDB lineage: Bacteria > Pseudomonadota > Gammaproteobacteria > Burkholderiales > Nitrosomonadaceae > Nitrosospira. The sequence continues at coordinate 7,683 of JBDTWQ010000187.1, read as the reverse complement.
GGCTCAGAAAATATGACCAATCACGCCAGATGGGACGACGTTTGATTCCAGAGTCTTTAATGACCGCCTTGATACGATGCGCGTCGATGTCACGAGTATTGACGTTAAATGCCGCCAGCAAGGATTTATCGGCAAGAATGTTTATCCGTTGGGTAAGCCCGCCGGAAGCCATGGTAATCAATCTTATCGCTTCGGAAGAAAAAATATCTGGACCGCGATAGCCTGCTGCACGCATACGAAGCTTCAGGTAGTCATTCGCCGCTTTAGCGTTGAATGGTTGCATGGCAAAATGATGGGTGACGCGATTCTTCAACTGTCGCATTTTTGGCAAAGCCAGCGTGGCTTCCAGTTCGGTCTGACCAAACAGGACAATTTGCAGCAGCTTGTGGCGGGCCGATTCGAGGTCATATAGCAGTCGTAACTCTTCCAGTGTTTCCGCCGCAATGGCATGAGCTTCATCTATCAGCAATATTACTTGCCCGCCAATGGCATATTTCTCAATCAGCGCATTTTCCAGATCGCTTATCGTAACAGTGGCACACGCAACGGGAGTACGGCTTACAGCCCGCTCAGACTTTAACTCGTCAGCGATTAAATGGAGAAGCTCATCTCGCGACAAATCTGGTTTGGCGAGATAAATGGTTTTTATCTGGGGCGGCAATCGTTTCATCAATAATCGGCATAGCGTAGTTTTGCCGCTACCGGCTTCTCCGGTGACCTTGATGATGCCCTCGACACCCTCGCCATGCGTAAGCACATAAATAAGCGCGTCCAGCGTCGCGCCTCTGTTGGCCCCGTCATAAAAAAAATTAGTGACAGGGATATGGGCAAATGGCTGTTCAGAAAACCCAAAGTGGCTAAGATACATTGTTACCTCACACGTTCATAAATCCGCACTACATTCGCACCCGAATGTAAATAACCCAGCTGGTATCGGCATGTAGAGGTGGGGAGGTAGTGAGTAAATTCCGCTTAATCACTTTTTCTCCGCCTCTACCGCTTCATCATTCAGATGAAACACGGGCCTTTTCCTGAGCATTACAAAAATCCCGGATTCAATCCCGCCCACCTGGAATAAGATATCACCTATAAATATAAAATTCCTTGATTAACTAACTCCAACCGCAGGAAAAGCAGTTTTAGCACGCTATTTGCCTTGTCTTGATCCCCGTTGCTGGAGTATAGTTCGGGTTCTGCCATTTATAATATCCAAGCGGAAGAGCGCGCCGGTTTCATCGTCGCCGCCGAAGGCGCAACCCCCCGGAATCGCTCAGGCGTAGATCAGGTCGACCTGATCTTTGAGAACCGCTTGCGACAGGCAATCTGGAGAGCGCCGACGTTGAGTTGGCCACCGAAGGGGCACACGGAACAGACATTCCGTAATCTCTCAGGTAAAAAGGACAGAGGGGTGAGGTCATGCGATGTGACTTCGCCTTTTTTATTTTAGGACACCCATCTGTGAAAACAACCGCTCTTAATCAAACTCACCACGAGATGAAGGCCAAAATGGTCGATTTCGGTGGTTGGGAGATGCCCCTGCATTACGGTTCGCAACTTGACGAACATCATAAGGTGCGTAGTGATGCCGGCATGTTCGACGTGTCTCATATGCTCGCGGTAGATATCAAGGGCGAGGCTGCACGCGCTTTTTTGCGGCGGCTGGTTGCCAACAACGTGGACAAATTGACGCAACCCGGCAAGGCGCTTTACACCTGTATGCTCCATCTTCGGGGCGGCGTAATAGACGATCTCATCATTTATTTTTTGAGCGAATCTCATTTCCGCATGGTTGTAAATGCGGGTACTGCAGACAAGGACATAGCGTGGGTGCTGGCTCAACGTGATGAGATCGCACCCGGACTGGAAATTACACCCCGCCGTGATCTAGCAATGATCGCGGTGCAGGGACCTAACGCCCGTGCCAAGGTTTGGCAAGTTATTGCCGGAGCTCAGGCTGCGACGGAGAATCTGAAGTTGTTCCAGGCAATAACATATGATAAATATTTTATTGCTCGTACCGGCTACACTGGCGAAGACGGCTTTGAAATTATGGTGCCCTCGAATGATGCCGCGGATTTCTGGCACGCGCTGCATGCCGCAGGCGTGGCGCCTGCAGGACTCGGTGCACGAGACACGTTGCGGCTCGAGGCTGGAATGAATCTTTACGGCCAAGACATGGATGAAACTACCAGTCCATTGGAATCCGGCTTGACCTGGACGGTTGATCTGAAAAGTGATCGCGACTTTATCGGTAAGCAAGCACTGCTGGAAGCACCCGTGACAAAGCAATTGATTGGCCTAATTTTACTGGAGCGTGGCGTATTACGCAGCCACCAGAAAGTTACTATGCAATACGACAACAGCGAGGGCGAAGGTGAGATTACTAGTGGCGGATTTTCTCCGACACTTAATCAGTCCATCGCGCTTGCACGCCTGCCATTAAAAATAACCGCTGGAGATGAAGTGCGTGTATTGGTGCGGGACAGGATGCTACGAGCAAAAGTAGTGAAATATCCGTTCGTGCGAAACGGCAAAAGTTTGATTTGATTTTTGACAGCAGAGCAATGTCATTTAATTCTGGAGTAATAATATGAATATCTCAAACAATTTAAAATATACCAAATCCCATGAATGGGTAAGGCTTGAAGATGATGGCACAGCGACGGTAGGTATTACTCAGCATGCTCAAGAGTTGCTGGGCGACATGGTGTTTGTGCAAACCCCGGATGTGGGGCGTAAACTTAATCAGGGCGAAGAATGCGCCGTCGTGGAGTCGGTCAAGGCAGCGGCTGACGTATACGCACCTATCGCGGGAGAGGTAACGGCGATCAACACAGATCTTGAATCGTCGCCTCAAAAAATCAATGAGGATGCCTACGCAGCATGGCTTTTCAAACTGAAGCCAGTAAATGCTGCCGATCTAAACACTCTGCTTGATGCCGCAGGCTATCAAAAAATCCTCGAAAGCGAAGAAGATTAATGAGCAAACGAAATTGAAGTATGGATATTTTGCGGCTTCACGTTTCACTTCTCACGTTTTCCACCTCATGCCAATGATTCCCGGAACAAACCATGCCGTTCATTCCCCATACTGAAGAAGATATACAGGCGATGCTTGCAAGCATCGGTGCAGACACTATCGATAATCTGTTCGATGAAATTCCTCCTGCTCTAAAAAGTGGCAGCTTGAAACGGGTACCTCCCGGCTTGAGTGAAATGGAAATTTCACGGCTGATGCTGGAACGGGCCGAGGTGGATGGCCGCTATCTCAATTTCATTGGCGCTGGCGCATATGAGCACCATATTCCGGCCGCGGTGTGGCAGATTACCACCCGAGGCGAGTTCTACTCCTCATACACTCCATATCAGGCGGAGGCAAGCCAGGGCACGCTGCAACTGCTCTACGAATACCAGACCGTAATGGCATCACTGACCGGGATGGATGTGTCCAATGCGAGTATGTATGACGGCGCTTCCGCGCTGGCCGAAGCGGCATTGATGGCAGTGCGCTCGCATAAATCTTCGCGCCATATTTTGATGCCGACTACTATCCATCCTGTCTATCGTAGCGTGGTGCGTGCGATCGTCAGGAATCAGGGTATTGACGTGGTTGAGATACCTTATTGCAGAGAGTCTGGCCAAACCTTGCTCGAAACCCTAGAGGAGTTCTGCAAGGAGGAATTTGCGGCACTGGTCATTCCACAACCCAATTTCTTCGGCATACTCGAACAGGTAGATGCCCTCACGGATTGGGCGCACAGCAAGAATGGATTGGCTATCGGCGTGGTCAATCCCATGGCGATGGCAATGCTTACCCCACCCGGTGAATGGGGCAGCAAGGGAGCGGATATAGCGGTAGGTGAAGGCCAGCCATTGGGGATTCCGCTCTCAAGCGGCGGACCCTATTTCGGTTTCATGGCCTGCAAGCAGGCGCTGGTGCGTCAAATGCCGGGACGCATTATTGGTCGCACTACGGATCAGAACGGGGACCCTGGTTTTGTCCTCACGCTGCAAGCCCGAGAGCAGCATATTCGGCGTTCCAAAGCCACCTCCAACATTTGTACGAATCAGGGACTGATGGTCACTGCTGCCACCATTTACATGGCGCTAACAGGACCGGAAGGCCTGCGGCGGATCGCCGCTCAGTCCCATGCAAACACTCTGGCACTGCTGGAGAAACTGGAAACTTTGAAAGGAGTAAAAAGAATTTTCAACGGATCGTTGTTTCACGAAGCGATCGTTTCGCTGCCCGTCCCAGCCGCAAGTGTATTGCGCATGCTTGAAGACCGCGGAATACTGGGTGGACTGAATCTTGAAGAATATTATCCCGAGCTTGGCAGCGCAATACTGCTATGCGCCACGGAAACGAAAACATCCGCAGATTTGGATAATTATGTCAAGAATTTAGGACAAGTGCTTGATAATTTATAATATAATTTCATTTTATTCTCAGCCATCTTCAATTGCACTTACTCTCAACCTAAGGAGAACAGTATGGTCACTCTTGCAGGCAATCCCATCAAAATTGAAGGTAACTTTCCAAAAGTAGGTGACAAGGCACCCGTGTTCTCGCTAGTGAACAAGGACCTTAAGGATGTAACGCTCGCTGCCTTTGCCGGCAAGAGAAAAGTACTTAACATCGTTCCCAGCCTGGATACCCCCGTCTGCGCCACATCCACCCGTAAATTCAACGAAAAAGCCAGTAACATGGACAATACCGTTGTATTAATAATCGCCGCTGACTTACCTTTTGCAATGAGCCGCTTCTGTGACATTGAAGGGCTGGACAAAGTGGTGGTGCTGTCCACCATGCGAGGATCTGAGTTCATGAAAAATTACGGCGTCGCCATCACCGATAGTCCGCTGGCCGGCATCACTGCCCGTGCCGTTGTGGTGCTGGATGAAAACGACAAAGTGATCCACGCTGAACTGGTGCCGGAAATAAAGGACGAGCCTGATTACGATGCAGCTTTGGCTGCTCTGAAATAACTCAGGAATCTTTAAAGATTCAAGTCCTATGCAAGTTTGCAAGTTCAATTGCCAACAGCGAAATATTGCAGCAAAGCGGAGGATGCCGTTCGTGACGGGAATCCTCATAAAACTTGAATTCTTGAATTGTTAAGAGATCCTTTAATAAATACTAACCGCAAAGACTCGGATTTCAATCAATGTTGATATTTGAACACTCCCGCCCCGGGCGGCACAATTATTCTCAATCACCAGCGGTAGTTACGGAAATAGCAGGTATTCCCCAGAATCTGCTGCGTAAAGCGCCACCGATGTTGCCGGAAGTATCTGAAATGGATGCGGTGCGTCATTACACGCGGCTGTCGCAAAAGAATTTTTCGATAGACACGCAGTTCTACCCACTTGGCTCCTGCACGATGAAATACAATCCGCGGGCGTGTAATTCCCTGGCCATGCTGCCGCAATTTCTGGCACGGCACCCAAGGGCGCCGGAAAGTACCGGGCAGGGTTTTCTTGCATGTATGTATGAACTGCAGGAGATATTGAAGGATGTAACCGGAATGGCCGGCGTAAGTCTTACGCCAATGGCGGGCGCGCAGGGTGAATTAATCGGCATTGCGATGATACGCGCCTATCATGAGTCGCGTGGGGACTTCGCTCGCACTGAAATTATCGTGCCCGATGCGGCTCATGGCACCAACCCCGCCACGGCAGTGATGTGCGGTTACAAAGTGGTAGAAATAGCCACCGATAAGGAAGGTGATGTGGACATGGAGGCGCTAAAAGCGGCGGTTGGGCCGCAGACGGCGGGGTTGATGCTAACCAATCCTTCCACGCTCGGCGTATTTGAAAAGAACGTAGCCGAAATGAGCAAAATCGTCCATCAAGCGGGCGGTTTACTGTATTACGACGGCGCTAACCTGAATGCGATACTCGGCAAGGTGAAGCCCGGTGACATGGGGTTCGACGTCATTCACATTAATCTGCACAAGACTTTCTCAACTCCACATGGCGGTGGAGGTCCAGGTTCAGCGCCAGTGGGCGTTGCCCCGCGTTTATTGCCCTTCATGCCAGTACCCATTGTGGCATTTGAAGAAAATACATATCGCTGGCTGACAGAAAAGGAAATGCCGCAATCCATTGGCAGACTTTCGGCGCATATGGGTAATGCAGGCGTACTTCTTCGAGCCTATGTCTATGTGCGTCTGCTAGGGGCCGAGGGCATGCACCGGGTGGCCGAGTTCGCTACCCTCAACGCCAATTATTTGATGGCGGAACTGAGCAAGGCAGGTTTTGAAATCGCTTATCCTACCCGCCGCGCCAGCCATGAATTTATCGTCACGCTGAAAGACCTTAAGGAAAAAACTGGAGTAACGGCGATGAATGTAGCCAAACGGTTGCTGGATAAAGGATATCATGCGCCCACCACCTATTTTCCGCTGCTTGTACCGGAATGTTTATTGATCGAGCCTGCTGAAACCGAATCGAAGGAAACGCTTGATGCCTTCGTCGCATCCATGAAAGAAATTCTGGAAGAAGCGTTCACCCAGCCGGATATGGTAAAAGGCGCACCTCATAATACCCCGGTGCGCAGATTGGACGACGTCAAGGCCGCGCGGGAACTGGATTTAACCTGGAAACCTCAGGGCTCAGTATAACTTAACTGGATACAAAAACAGCCTCAATTCTACGCCAGGACATATGCATACACTCATCTGCGGCTCAATCGCCTACGACACCATCATGGTGTTTAACGACCACTTCAAAAATCATATCCTGCCGGAAAAGATACATATTCTGAATGTTTCTTTTCTGGTTCCAGATATGCGGCGTGAGTTTGGTGGCTGCGCGGGGAATATTGCATACAATCTGCAGATGATAGGCGGCAAACCGCTCATTATGGCCACAGTGGGCGATGACTATCAGCCATACGCCAGTCGCCTGAGCGATCTGGACTTGGCAAAAACTCACATGCGCCATGTACGTGACACCTTCACTGCACAAGCGTTTATCACCACTGATCTGGCGGATAATCAGATCACTGCTTTTCATCCGGGTGCAATGAATTTTTCTCATGAAAATCATGTAACTGATGCGAAAGATGTGAATCTTGGCATTGTCGCCCCGGATGGGCGTGATGGCATGGTGCAACATGCGCGGGAATTCCATGAAGCAGGTATTCCATTCATGTTCGATCCCGGTCAGGGACTACCGATGTTCAACGGCGAAGAACTGCTGGATATTGTTAGCAAAGCCGATTACCTCGCAGTCAACGACTACGAGGGGCAGTTGATGCAGGAGCGCACCGGGCGAACGCTGGAAGCGCTGGCCAAACTCGTAAAAGGATTGATTGTCACAAAAGGCTCAAAGGGGTCTGTTATTTACTCCGATGGTCAGCAGATCGAAATCCCAAGCGTTAAAGCTGATAAACTGGTGGACCCGACTGGGTGCGGGGATGCCTTCCGCGCGGGACTGCTCTACGGAATCGCTAACGAAATGGATTGGCAGAGCGCCGGGCAACTTGGCGCGCTTATGGGAGCACTAAAAATCGCCCAACGTGGCGGACAGAATCATAGTTTAAGCCGGGACGCAATTGATCAACGGTATTTTGAAATTTTCGGTAGCCGCATTCTTTTATAAAAGATGAATGCAATGAAACGGACGAATATTTTGTGCAATAACGTTGATATACTCATCGGTGGCCGTTTTGAGCAG
>JBDTWQ010000186.1:0-2671 GCA_040006595.1 Nitrosospira sp. | reverse complement strand
CTTGAACAAAACCGGCGCGAATACGAGCGCCTGATAGAAGTATTCAAAGCACATAACATCGGCTATTTCTTTTACAACGGTGGCGGGGATTCAGCCGATACCTGTCTCAAAGTGTCTCAGCTGGCCGACACACTCGGCTATCCCATCCAGGCCATTCATGTCCCGAAAACGGTGGATAACGATCTTCCCATCACAGACTGCTGCCCCGGCTTCGGTTCGGTGGCGAAATATATCGCTGTGTCCACGCTTGAGGCGAGTTTTGACGTAGCCAGCATGTCGAAAACATCGACCAAAGTATTCGTATTGGAAGTGATGGGACGCCATGCCGGATGGATTGCGGCGGCAGGCGGCCTGGCATCCAGCAAGGATTGTGAAGTTCCCATCGTTATCCTGTTTCCGGAGATTGCCTTCGACAGATCGAAATTTCTGGCTAAAGTTGACGGTTACGTCAAGAAATTCGGCTACTGCTCGGTAGTAGTATCCGAGGGCGTAAAAGGAGAGGATGGCAATTTTCTCTCTGATCAGGGAGTGCGCGATGCTTTTGGCCACGCCCAGCTGGGCGGTGTCGCACCCGTCGTGGCGAATATCGTCAAAGAGGGCTTGGGACTCAAATATCATTGGGGTGTGGCGGACTATCTGCAACGTGCCGCCCGTCATATCGCATCAAAAACAGATGTTGAGCAGGCTTACGCGATGGGCAAGGCCGCCGTGGAATTTGCCGTCAAAGGACACAATTCGGTGATGCCCACGATAGAGCGTCTGTCCAGCAAGCCCTACAAATGGAAGGTTGGCATGGCGCAACTCTCCAAAGTCGCCAACGTGGAAAAGATGATGCCAAAGAATTTTATCAGCAAGGATGGCTTTGGTATTACCGACAAATGCCGGGAGTATCTGGCGCCCCTGATCAAGGGAGAGGATTATCCGCCTTATAAGGATGGTCTACCTAACTACGTCCGGCTGAAGAATGTGGCAGTCGCGAAAAAACTGAGTGATTTCACGATTTGAGTTTCTTCGATTTGAATCCCTTCGGGATGGCATACAGGTATTTATTACTTTATCTTTTTTGATTTATGAATAGGCACTTAATGCGGAATTACGCATCTGAGTTTCGTATGTGTTGTATGTGTTTTCAGACGGTCTGACTTTAATTGGAGATTTAAATGGGTACTGGTCTAATCATCGCAATCGGTTGTGCGATGGCGGCGCTCGTGTATGGAGCGCTTTCGATTAAATGGATTTTAGCTTTGCCAACCGGCAACGAGCGCATGCGCGAGATTGCGACCGCGATTCAGCAGGGCGCGTCCGCTTATCTTAACCGCCAATACACCACTATCGCCATAGTCGGTGTGATTCTTCTGGTAGCCATTTTTATGGCCTTGGGCTGGCAAACCGCCGTCGGCTTCGCCATCGGTGCGTTTTTATCGGGACTGACCGGCTACATCGGCATGAACGTCTCAGTGCGGGCCAATGTGCGTACCGCGGAAGCCGCCAGGGAAGGGCTCAACGCCGCGCTGAACGTAGCCTTCAGAGGGGGAGCGATAACTGGCATGCTGGTGGTAGGCCTGGGGCTGCTCGGTGTGGCGGGCTACTATGCTTTCCTTACTGCTGGCTTAGGTGGAACTGCCTCGGACGCAACGCATGCTTTGGTAGGTCTGGCCTTTGGGAGCTCGCTGATTTCCATTTTTGCTCGTCTCGGAGGTGGCATTTTCACCAAGGGTGCCGACGTAGGCGCTGATCTCGTAGGCAAGGTCGAAGCCGGTATTCCTGAGGACGATCCACGCAACCCGGCAGTAATTGCAGATAATGTTGGAGACAACGTAGGGGACTGTGCAGGGATGGCTGCCGACCTGTTTGAAACCTACGCCGTGACTATCATTGCCACCATGCTGTTAGGTGGACTGTTGATCACCGACGCCGGTCCGAATGCAGTGCTTTATCCATTGGTTATGGGTGGATTCTCCATCATTGCCTCTATCATCGGCTGCTACTTCGTCAGCGCGCGCGAGGGCGGCAAGATCATGAATGCGCTTTATCGTGGTTTAGCGGTTGCCGGCGTGCTGGCAGCAGTCGCCTATTATCCCATCACCACCGTGATGCTGGGCGACGGCGTAATGATAGACGGCAAGCTGATTTCATCAATGAACCTGTACCTCGCCGGCTTGGTCGGTCTGGCGCTGACTGCAGCCATGGTGTGGATTACGGAATACTACACCTCCACCGAATACGCGCCAGTGCAGCATATCGCAGAAGCCTCGAGCACCGGCCATGGCACGAATGTGATTGCCGGCCTGGGCGTTTCCATGAAGTCTACCGCTGCTCCGGTACTGGTCGTCTGCCTTTCAATCTGGTGCGCTTTCGAACTTGGAGGGCTATATGGCATCGCCATCGCGGCCACTTCGATGCTTTCGATGGCCGGAATTATCGTGGCGCTTGATGCCTATGGCCCTATCACTGACAATGCGGGTGGTATCGCAGAAATGGCCGGCTTGCCGAAAGAGATACGTGATATCACCGACCCTCTTGACGCCGTGGGGAACACTACCAAGGCGGTGACCAAAGGCTACGCTATCGGCTCAGCGGGCTTGGCTGCGCTGGTACTGTTTGCGGACTATACTCATGCGCTCTCCAGCGGCGGGAAGTTGGTGAGTTTTGATTTATCCGATCACATGGT
>JBDTWQ010000185.1:0-11336 GCA_040006595.1 Nitrosospira sp. | reverse complement strand
TCTACCATCGTTTTCATTTAATCATAGGCAAATTGTCCTGGCTACCCAACAGGAACTCTCGAATTTTCTGGCTGAAACTGAACGGCGCGCCTATAAACAGGCATTATTCGCGGTACGCGACGAACATGTCGCGCTGGATATTGTTCAGGACTCTATGATGAAGCTCATTGAGAAATATGCCGCCAAGCCACCGGAGGAGCTTCCGCTCCTGTTCCAGCGTATTCTGCAAAATACCATACGGGATTTTTACCGGAGGCAAAAAACTCGCTCCTTATGGACAACCCTATTCTCATCATTTACCTCTACGCAGGAAAACGAGAGTGAGGATTACGATCTTCTGGAAACTTTACAGGTAAAAGGAGCATCAAATTTTGATAGCCCACATGAGCAATTAGAGCAATTGCAGCTTATCAGTTTGATTGAAAAAGCCGTTAAAACCCTTCCGGCGCGTCAACGGGAAGCCTTTCTCCTGCGTTATTGGGAAGAAATGGATGTTACAGAAACTGCAACGATTATGGGATGTTCCGAAGGAAGTGTGAAAACTCACTGCTCGCGTGCGACCCATACTCTTGCTACTATATTAAGAAAAGAAGGAATTGAACTATGAATGAAGCGGAAGTGGGAAAAAAAGTCGCGCGGCTGTTGAATCGTGGGTTGGACGATATCAAGCAGAGTACGTTGAATCAGCTGCAATCGGCGCGTAGAGCCTCCTTGGAAAGTTATCATGAGGCCGAGACAATGGTTACCGTCGGTCACGGCGCTTCTGCGCGGAGTGGGCACGATTGGTATTTCAGAACTGGCAAACTGGTATCACTGATAGCTTTACTGTTCGCTCTTGTGAGTGTTGCCTATTGGCAAGCTCTCCAGCAGGGTGACGAAAATGAGGAAATTGACATAATGCTGCTGGTCGATGATCTGCCAGTCAACGCCTATCTCGATAATGAGTTCGATGCATGGCTAGATCCTTCCTAGCAGTCGTGCTTTGGCTAGGCTTTTCACTTTCTGCGCACGCCCTGTCTGAACCCAACCAGCCCTTCTGGAAGGAATTGAAGCCTCAGCAAAGGGAAGTCCTGGCCCCACTTGCGCAAGAGTGGGACAATATGGATCCTGCTAAAAAAAAGAAATGGTTGGGTATTGCCAAGCGCTATCCGGGGATGACCCCTGAGGAGCAGCATCGCACGCAGTTGCAGATGCGGGATTGGTATTCGCTTACCCCTGAGCAGCGCGAATTGGTGCGTGAAAAGTACAAAACGATCAAAAAACTGCCGCCGGACAAGCGCCAAGAAATAAAGCAGAAGTGGCGAGAATATGAGCAGATGCCTGAAGGCCAGAGAGGTCAGAAATAATCCGTAAACGTGCAGAGTGCCTTGCCGATATCTCGCTTCTGCCACCATTCTTGATGTCGTTAGAGTGCCCTGCTGTAGCGAAAGTGTACATCCTCTGCCTGGCTTTTATTTAATAATGAAAATTTCCGCACCTGGATTTTGGCGGCGCCTGGTGAGCATGATTTATGAATCGCTGCTTCTGCTCGCAGTTCTGTTTATCGCCGGTTTCGTTTTTCATCTTGTATTCCGCGACACCGGTTCCATTTTTTTCAGACCGGCATTTCAGCTTTACCTGCTTTTCGTGGCAGGTATCTATTTTACCTGGTTCTGGACTCATGGCGGACAAACGCTGCCAATGCAAACCTGGAAATTCCGGGTGATCACCGCTGATGGGAAGGGAGTGAACTTGCAGCGGGCGGTTGCGCGTTATTTATTTGCAGTGATCGGTATTTTTTTCTTTGGCTGTGGAATTCTATGGGGTTTATTCGACCGCGAACGTCAGTTTCTGCATGACAGGCTGGCGGGTACCAGAATCATAAAACTGGAATAAAGTATAAGTTAGCATAAATTCGAGATTGGGCGATACGCAGGCTTCGCTATTCATACAGATAGCATTTACGCAGACTCAAATCGGATCTACATATTCTGGGAGTATGTAGTGCCGACAAAACGCTATTGCGTACATGGCAATTCATTGGATGCCAGTATCGCGTTTTTGTTTCAAGCAAATTAATCGTGTGGCGGGAACAGGCCGACGAAGCATATGCTGCAAGCTGAGCTTTCTGAGACGCCGCTTCCGCTTAAGCAGTGCCTCCTACCGTCAGCCCATCTATACGTAGCGTTGGCTGACCCACTCCAACCGGTACGCTTTGACCTTCCTTCCCGCAGGTGCCAACGCCGGGATCGAGGGTCATATCGTTGCCTATCATTGAAACTCGCGTAAGCACATCGGGGCCGTTGCCGATCAAGGTAGCGCCTTTTACCGGATAAGAAATTTTCCCATTTTCGATCATGTATGCTTCCGCCGCAGAAAAGACAAACTTTCCACTGGTGATATCCACTTGGCCACCACCAAAATTCACCGCATACAAACCATGTTTCACTGATGCAATGATCTCTTCAGGGCTTTTATCGCCGTTTAACATATAGGTATTGGTCATGCGTGGCATGGGAATGTGGGCAAATGACTCGCGCCTGCCATTGCCGGTAACAGGTACATTCATTAGTCGCGCATTCAGGCTGTCCTGCAAGTAGCCCTTGAGTATCCCATTTTCAATCAGTACGGTACACTGGGTGGGATTTCCCTCGTCATCGATATTCAGCGATCCGCGCCGCCGTGCAATTGTGCCATCATCCACCACGGTCACGCCCGTAGCAGCGACGCGTTCACCGATGCGTCCGGAGAACGCCGAGCTGCCCTTGCGGTTGAAATCCCCTTCCAGTCCGTGGCCGATAGCCTCATGCAACAGTATTCCCGGCCAGCCGGCGCCAAGTACGACCGTCATGGTTCCAGCCGGAGCAGGCTTTGCAGCCAAATTGACGAGGGCTTGATGCACTGCTTTCGCCGCATAATCGCGCAGCACGTCGTCAGTGAAATAAGCATAATCGAAGCGTCCACCTCCACCCGCCACACCTTGTTCGCGATTGCCATTCTCCTCAGCAATGACTTGCACCGAGATTCGCACCAGGGGCCGGACGTCTGCCGCCACCAGACCATCACTGCGGGCCACTAGCACTACTTCATATTCTCCGGCGAGAGATGCCATGACCTGGATAACACGTTTGTCAATGGCACGCGCATAACCTTCGAGCCTTTCGAGCAACGCCACTTTATCCGTGTCCTTAAGGCTGGCGATGGGATCCTGGGGCAGGTAAAGTTCGCGTCCTTTGCTGCGTCTGACCGCCTGTACCGATTGTGCCACTCCCTGACGGGCAATGGCACGGGTAGCCTGTGCTGCCGAGGCAAGAGCGGGCATACTGATATCATCAGAATAGGCGAACGCGGTTTTTTCGCCGCTTACCGCGCGTACGCCCACCCCTTGATCGATATTAAAGCTGCCGGATTTGACTATGCCTTCTTCCAGGGCCCACCCCTCGGCACGGCTATATTGAAAATACAGATCGGCGTAGTCGACATGGTGCACAAGCATTTGCCCAAATACTTGCTGTAATCCGGCCGTATCTATCTCGTAGGGCGCCAGCAGGCAACTGTTGGCTGTGGCGAAAAGATCATTTGGTTGGGTAAGGGGCTCTGTGATCATGGTATTCAGCTCAAGAAAAAGTATTCGGTGAGAGACTTAACAGTGATGCAAAGTACGGTGATTCAGTGCGGGCAGGCTATTGCGCAGGCTAGTCTGATACTCCGGATTTATGTTCGCAATCACTACGCCCGACCCACGTGGAAGGCGATCAAGTATCACTCCCCAAGGATCAACGATCATGCTGTCACCGTGAGTTTCCCTGCCATTGACGTGATAGCCGCCCTGAGCGGGCGCGACGACATATGCGAGATTTTCAATGGCGCGGGCACGTATTAACGTCTCCCAATGAGCCCTGCCGGTGGTCGCGGTGAAAGCAGCAGGGGCGAAAATGATGTCCACTTTCCCCATGGAACGGTAAAGTTCCGGGAAACGCAGGTCATAGCAAATGGAAAGGCCGATACGACCGAATGGCGATTCCAGGGCAACGACTCCGCAACCTGCTTCAATCGTTTCTTCCTCAGCATAACTCTCGTTGCCAAGCTCCAGGCCGAACAGATGTATTTTGTCGTAACGTGCAACCTGCTTGCCCTTGTCATCATAAACCAGGCAACTATTTCTTACCTTGTCGGGTTGGGACGATACCAACGGTACAGTACCGCCCACCAGCCAGATACCGAGGCGTTTAGCAGTTTTGCTCAGGAATTCCTGTATCGGTCCACGGCTGTCCTGCTCGCGCGCCGCCACCTTATCGGCATCTTTCATTCCCATGATGCAGAAGTACTCCGGTAGCGCCGCCAGTTTCGCTCCTTGGGATGCGGCCATATCAAGCAGCCGTGCAGCCTCTTCCAAATTGCCGGATACATTAGGTCCGGCTGCCATCTGAATGGCGGCGATACGAATGGAACCACCCTGTGATTTTCCGGGGGCCGGCACGGTGCGTGCGGTGCGGGCGGCTGAATTATCAAGCATTATTTACGATCCTGATTTATGTAGCAGCAATAACAAAAACTCCATGTTAGTCGGTTGGCAGCCCCAGTGCCGCGGAAAGGCACAGTCACCAATCTTTGATAACAGCTCCAAAATTCAAGTTTCAGGTACAGGGCATTGCTGTTGCAGTATGATAACTGCGCCGGTAAGCGCCGCGCCGCCGGAGAAGATCAGCACCAAGTATAAAGTATCTGACCAGTAGAACCAGAATAATTCAAAAGTATCTGTTTATAAACTCTTGAAGTGCAAAGCGGTTGACCGCGGAAGCCTTCATTTTATAATTTCTTCCCATTTCCACCCTGGATTACTCCAGATTCACTGCCGGCGAAAGCGAGGTCAACATTTTATCTCATTGAATTTACAGCCTGTTGACCATGAATATTATTGTTTATGTTCTCTGTATTCTTGCGCATGCGGGAGTGTTTTGATGACAGTTGGATCTGCCCAGGTACCCGTAACGTCATATTGGTTGGATGGAGGGGTTTGCAACGCCTTGTTTACAATCCCTACTACTGGGGTGGCCAATCCGAGTGAAGGCGTAACCTTCACGTGCAACTTTTGGGTTTCCGTTTCCAGATTTAATTCCCCGTCCATGACAATCTTTGCTGCGGGCCCTTCAATTCTGAAATCATCAGTGACTGCCACGCCGCGGATGATTCTAACATCGCCGGAAATGTCATCGAAACCAAAACCCTCGCTGAATACGTCGTGAAAATCCAGGGTTATCCTTCGTGGCAGCGCTCGCAGATCGAACATACCGAATAGCCTGCCGATCCCGGGTTCAAACTTGGGAAATTGTCCTCGCCTGGCTTTCACCTTAAAGCTGCCGGATAGCGTGGGATAATCTATTGATTGGGGCCGGCCATACCAGGACAAGACCCCTTCGAGCTTGCCGCTGCCGCGTTTCACGCGATCAGGATAGCCAAGGTGTGTCAGAAACTTGCCGATGTCGCTTGCATCCAGCGTGATAGCGGCCTGTATGCGAGGCGGAGTGGCGCGACTTTGCCATATTCCCCTCGCTATCAGCGAACTGTCAGAATTGGCTATGTGCAGTTTCTCGATGCGCCAACCCTGTTCCTGCTGATTGGCTATTAATTCCAGGCTGCCGAGGTGCTTCTCGCCGATGATAAAGTTATCGGCCATCACATCAATTCCGGGCAAACTTCTCTCTTGATGCTGCGTTTGCGTTACCAAGTTCAGGTTAACGGGAGAATCGGCGGGCATCTTCAGCGTTCTCAACCGCGCTACTACTTTGCCGTTGCCTGCCGGTTCCCAGGTGACACCGCCTTTGATTTCCCTGCTCGCAATGGTGGAATGCCATAATCCGTCTTCCTTGCTGGCGTTCAGTGAGATGTCGTTGAGGCGTTTACTCAGAAAGTCGAGTACGCCTATGCGCAGGTCGATATCTGTCAAGTTGAGCGAAGGTTCCGTTTCGTCATTGAATTGCTTCAGTAAACTTCGCCATTGATCCAGATCCAGCAGTGGCAATGTGCCCCTGATCGATATCCCCATCTTCTCCGGTAATAACACAGGTGTTGTACCGAAATTTACGGTACCCCGCTCTACATGATAATTACTCGCATTATCTTGCAAGCGCTTGATTTTAGCCTTCACCAGTCCGCCATAGCTCAAATTCAGGACATCCCGATCCAAGTCCGCAGCTTTCCTTTCAAAACGTAGTGGTGTCACATCAGCAGCAGCCTTGGAAAAGGGCTCGGGTAAATTCGAGGTAATACCCTGCAACGATGATTCGATAGATGCATCCACCAGTTTGTTGTGTATATGGATGGCCGCTCGCCAATCAGTTCCGCCACTCAAATACCGTGTCCATAACTGTGCACTCCCCACGGTCCTGCCCTGCGAGGGTTGGGTTAGATTATCGAGGTTAATTTTACCCATAGCGGATAGACGTATACCGCCGTCCGGCATAGAGGTGGAGCTGATGGTTACCGGTCCACCCAGGAACTGTGCAGTTATATTTTCCAATCCTATTTTGGAATCGGTAAAAGTGAGCATGCCGTTGACCTTACTTAGATTGGGTATGCGCCGGCCAGGGTCAATTTGATTATCGATGAATTGGTAGCTACCGGCCAGCTTGATATCGCCTGGATGATTCAAGGGAATGCCAAGCTTGAGCAACAACTTTCCGTTTCCGGTAACGCCGATATTATTAAGGCTGCTGGCGTAACTGTCACCCTTATTTTTCGCGGCGAATTTGATAAATTCCCTGGTGGCGCCGCGCGCTTCACCAGCGGCTTCCAGCACCCTATCGGGTGCAGTGATGTTGGCAATGTGTAATTTCACCTTACCCAATTCGACGCCAGAAATATTTGCCTGCGAAGCATCAATTTCCATACGACTGCCATGAAATCGCAAGTTTCCCGAGATATCATCTATCCTTGGCCATCCCGGGATATTATCCAGTGATACCCCCGACGCTTTCACCTGTAGCTGAAAAATGCCAGAGTCACCACGAACGAAAGGAAAGTCCGCCAGATCACCCTTGAGATGCAGTCGTGCGTCCAGAAATTCTCCCCCGACGATGAATTTATCAAGCCAATCGTGAAGGTGGGGATTCGCCGTTATTGGCGCGTAGCGCCCCAGATAGCGTGCATCCGTCCGCGTCAGATGCCCTGCCAGGTCAACCATACCCGGTCTGCCTGGAATGGAATGATAATTTCCGTAAACTAACCCGGCCGCATGGCGATTGGAAAAAGAAATATTGTTGAACTTGAATGTGATGGAATCTTCCTCAGCCAAAAAATTCCAGCTCGCTTGACCGGTAAATGTATCCAGCATCAGCGGTTCGTGGAATATATCAGGCAATTCCACTCTAACCTGTTGAGAATTAAGATTGAGTGTACCGCCTCGTTCAGTTATGTCGATATTACCGGTAACGCCGCTGAATGCTGGCAGGATTTCAGATTCTTTCATGCTCAGATTGGCAAATCCCCCTTTCGCGCTGAAATATGCAGGTGCTGGCCATTCACCGCCCCATTTTGCTCGCATATAATGAAGTTCTCCGCGCGGCGATACCTTACCAAGCTGCTCGCGCAGTGGTTGGCTGATTGGCAGGTATTCCGCCAGATACCCAAAAGTATCCAGATTCAGCTTGTCGACACTTAATCTCCCGCTACCGGATTTTTTTCCGCGAGGGGTAATCATCTGGAGCGAAAAATTTACCGCCTGTAAGTCTTTTTTGCCCTGAACAGACGCACTCAGTCCGCGCGCAAACAATTCAATGGCTTCTCTCGTATCGTCATTTATCCTCCGCCCCCCAACCCTGCCCTGCAAACGGGTAAGGTTTAATTCCGGTAAATCCTCCGCCAATTGTGTCCTGACATTATGCAACCGCATATCAACCGTCAATTTCTTCACGTCTGCCCCATCCATTCCAACCCACATACGTAGCGCCCCGCTGCCGCGGTTAAATTTGATTTCCGGTGGAAAGGGCAGCCAGATACGCCAGGCGGCAATATCGGCGCGGTCGATTTGGGCGAACAGTTGTCCTCGCCACGATTCAAGAGTGTCCAATGATTCGCCGCTAAAATCCCCTCGCATGTCCAGCTGTGCAGCAAGCTCGGCAGGGGGAGTGGCACGGATGCCGAAGCGATGGCGGTTCCCGTGGTTCTCAAGGCGCAGATTGACTAGCAATTCCAGTTCTGGTGCGCCGCGTCGGTCGTCTTGCCAGAGGATACTGGCGTTATTGATGATGACTTGTCTCTGACGCAATAGCCAGTCAGGAAAACCATTTTCATCTTCCGTCAGTTCCCTGTTAAGCGCAAAGCCCGCCACATGGAGCGCTCCTGCGGCATCGCGGCGCACGATCAGGTCGGGTTGTTCGATCCCGATTTCGCGAAACTGCAATTCGCCATGCAATAATGAACGCCACGCAAGCGTGCCTTCCAATTGGTGTAGTAGCAATGTGATATTGCCCTCTTTATCGTGCACCTTTATTGCGCGCAGCATCATATGAGGGCGAAATCCGTTCCAGTTCGCGCTTATGTTACCGATGGTTACGTGCTGCCCGGAAGCGTGACTGATGGCGGAAGCGATATTTTCGCGATATTGCTCAATGTCGGGGAGCAGCCAGTAGCGTAATGACAGCAGTAGGAAAGAAAAACAGACCGCGGTGACAATCAGCACCCACGTCAATAACTGGAACAGACGACTGCTCCGTCTTACAAGAGGTAAAATTACTGACAAGTTCAATAAATAGTTCCAGATTTATACCCAGACAGTGCGTTTTCCCCTATCCGTCAGGTAGATGGAAGATCTTCTCAGCACTATAAGGGCACAGTAATTAAGAAATTAGATGTAGCGATGCTACCTTTGTTCAATCTATTCGGGCGAACTATTCGCATGCCGCTGGAATAGCCGGATTTTAAAAAATTTATTGTAACTCCGAATCCTCAACCATGCATGCCGATCATCCCGCCGAAAAAATAATCGAGTCTATCCTGCCATGTAGCCGCTATGTACAGCGCCTGCTGGAAGGTGAGCCCGAATTACTGACGGAACTCAGGCAAAACATGCAACATCGTTTTCTCCGAGAGGAGATGCAAGCATTTTTGAATGCAAATTCCAATATTGCAAATGATGAGGCAGGGCTAAATAGGATCTTGCGTAGCTTGCGCAAACGCGTAATGCTGCGCCTGGTGACCCGTGATCTGGGGGGATTGGCCGATCTTGCCGAAGTCATGATGAGCATGACTGATCTGGCGGAGATCACTATCGATTCAGCGCTCGAACGCCATTATGCCTGGTTGACGGATCCCGGCCGCTACGGCCAGCCTAGAAGTGCGGAGAATAATTCTACTCAGGAAATGCTCGTGATCGCCATGGGCAAGCTGGGCGGAGGTGAACTTAACGTTTCGTCGGATGTGGATCTGATTTTTGTTTATCCCGAAGATGGTGAAACTGGTGGAATCAAATCTATCTCCAATCACGATTTTTTCGCTCGCCTGGGACGCAAGCTGATTGCCAGTCTTAACGACATTACGCCGGATGGTTATGTTTTCCGCGTAGATATGCGGTTGCGCCCATATGGGGAAAGTGGTCCGTTGGCAATGAGCTTTGCCATGCTGGAAGAGTATTTTATTACCCAGGGACGTGAATGGGAACGCTATGCCTGGATCAAGAGCCGGGTGATTGCCGGCCCATGTGCGCAAGCAACAGTACTGGTGGATCAGATAGCGCAACCGTTTATATTCAGGAAATACCTGGATTTCGGTGCTTATGAATCAATGCGCGGCCTGCATTCGCAAATTCGCCTGGAGGTCAGTCGCCGCGAAATGCACGACAATATCAAGCTGGGACCAGGCGGCATCCGCGAGATCGAATTCATCGCCCAGGTATTTCAACTGATCCGAGGGGGGCGTGACGCTGACTTGCGTGTTCGTCCCACTCTTGCCGTATTACAGCGTTTGCGGGAAAAACGGCAATTGCCTGATAAAACTGTGATGGAACTTTCGGATGCGTATCATTTCCTGCGCAATCTTGAACACCGCTTGCAGTATCTCGACGATCAGCAGACCCAGACGTTGCCGGGAAATCCTTCAGATCGCGTGCTGATAGCTATTGCCATGGGTTTCTCCGGCTATGAGGATTTCCTGCAGCAACTGGACAGCCATCGCCATAACGTAACTCGCCACTTCGAGGAGATATTTGCTACCCGGCGAAAATCACGGACGCGCGACATACTTGCATGGTCATGGCAGGGACAGGCCGGGGATGGAATTGAAGCGGAAGCCGCCGCCGCACAATTGGCTACCATGGGTTTTTCCCGGCCGGAAGAACTTCTCGGACGTTTGCAGGAATTTCGCGCTAGCGTACGGTACCGGCAGCTGCCTGTCTCCAGCAAGCAGCGAGTCGATGCGCTTGTTCCCGCCCTGATCGAAGTGGCTGCCAAGTTCCCGTCCGCGGACATCACCCTGGAACGCTTGCTGCAATTTCTTGAGAGCATAAGCCGGCGCGCCGCCTATCTCGCGTTATTAGGGGAATATCCGCAAGCACTGGAACGCGTAGCCAAGCTTGTCAGCGCGAGTCAATGGGCCAGCGAATATCTGAGCCGGCACCCCATTTTGCTGGACGAGCTCCTAAATCCTGCCGAATTTCAAAGTGCGCCCGATTGGGCTCGCTCCAGAGCGAAGTTAACTCAGCAGCTAAACGACGCGGGCGGCCATGGGCAGGATGATATAGAGCAGCAAATGGACGTGCTGAGGCATTTTCACCATACCCAGGTATTCCAGTTGCTGGCCAGGGATGTGGAAAAATTGCTGTCGCTGGAAACTTTGAGTGATCACTTGACCGATCTGGCCGATCTGATACTTGACACGGTCTTACGCCTTGCGTGGTCAGGATTGAGAAAAAAGCATCGGGATGAACCCATTTTTGCCATCATCGGCTACGGCAAGCTGGGTGGGAAGGAGCTGGGTTATGCATCCGATCTCGATATCATTTTCCTTTATGACGATACCCATCCGGATGCGCCGGAAATATATGCCAGATTGAGTCAACGCATCAGCGCGTGGCTTACCAGCTACACCTCTGCCGGATTGCTGTATGAAACCGATTTACGTTTGCGCCCCAACGGCACCAGCGGCTTGCTGGTGAGTTCTGTCGATGCTTTCGATCAATATCAGCGAAATCAGGCCTGGGTATGGGAGCATCAGGCATTAACGCGGGCACGATTCGTGGCAGGGGATATTCGGGTGAAAGAGGCCTTCGAGCATACGCGCAAGGCGGTGCTCTGCCAGCGACGCGACTTGACGGCTCTTAAATACGAGGTTTTGACCATGCGGCAAAAAATGCTGGATGCCCA
>JBDTWQ010000184.1:0-1614 GCA_040006595.1 Nitrosospira sp. | reverse complement strand
CTAGCTACAGCCAGCTCCCCCCATGTCGCGGGATCGTTGAAACGAGGACGGCACTCAAATAGCTTTACTTCATTTCCTCTGATCTTGAACGTGACCCGTACTTTATTTCTGACGTGAGGTGGAACCTTACCCTCACAATACGCTGTGAAGAGCTTTTCCATTCTCGCGCGCTCAAATTCGGATAGCGACATCTAATACGACTCGGGGTTTTTATGACGCATAACTTTATTATCGGGGGGTATACGTTCCATGCGATAGCGGCAGAGGGTAGATAGAGGCTACGCGCAGCTTTTTAAATCACCTTACTGCGGATCTGCCCCCTCCACTTGGCAGCCCCGGCTAACGCGCAAGGTAAATTCGCAAGGTACAGCATGGGTTACCTGGCGGTCGAGGCGGGCGGAACAACCGGCGTCTTCCATGATCGCACGAGTGCCATCCTTACTGCACAACAACAGCACTGCATATGGGTTTTGATACTGTACCTTCAGCACATAAGGCTGGAATTCCGGGGCCAGCAGGCGCTTGTCGTGACGGGTGGCGTTTTCCAAAATAGTGGCATCGCTGTCGGTGGGCGCCTTAGTCAGATCGGCAAAATATGTATTTACCGCTGAACTCAGATTTACCATTTTGGTAGACAAACGGCCCCGCTCGCTGGCATCGGGAGCTCCACCACTGGGGCTGACACAGGCGCCCAGCAGCAAAGCGGCGGCAAGACAAATCAATGTGCTGTATTTCATGGTGTCAGCTCCAGTAAACCATGCGGTCATTTTCATCGATACCGGTATCCAGGCTCCAGCTTGTCAGGGTATCCAGCGAAGAATCCTGCTTTTGCAGCGACAACGCCAGCCAACCCCATAATTCCACTACATTGTTGAGAGCTTTCTGGAATATCTCCTCAAAATCCATAGTGAGGCCACCGGGAACTTCAAGCCCCTGGATATATTGGGTTTCAGCAGCGACCGGATAAACCAGGCCCTGATGAGCAGCCACGTGGCGGGCAAAAGGGAACAGCACGTTGCCGCTTTCGCCGATCTTCATCATACGGTGCATGGCATTGTGCCAGTCGTGTATCTTGGGAGATTGAAGTTGCGGATCCAAGCCGGAATAAATGCCGGTCAGCAGGTCCTGCCACAACTGGGCCACGTCCGGATCCATGCGGTCCGGGTTGTCCACGTCTGAGGTATCGGCCACGTTGGTGGATATTTGCTGATTGAAATCCAGCACGCCCAGGTTGAGCCGGCTGTGGGCGTAGACGTCCTGGGACATTTCGCAGCGCCGGTGTTCGGTCTTATTTTGCTCGTAGGGACCCACCTTCAGGTTGACCACCGGATGTATGGTGCCGTCGGTTGCGGCATGGGAGGCAAAACCGAACAGCCAGGCGATACACTTTTGCCGCACGTTGACATCCGCCATGTCGCGTATCCTGGCGACCCCATTGCGCAATAATGCTACCGCGTGCCGTTTGTGCATGACATCGGCCCACGCGCAGGAATTGCTGTCCATTATGTCGAGATAGGGATAATCGGGGGCTACCGCCCCGACGATGCAAAACTTTTTCCAATAGCCCAACGCCTGCTTGGCATCGTCATGCAACAAGCCTTCACGTTTAAAACA
>JBDTWQ010000183.1:0-29937 GCA_040006595.1 Nitrosospira sp. | reverse complement strand
TGAGAAATTTTTCCGCCCGCTCCAGCGCCGCCTTGATTTCAGGGCGGGCATCGCGAATGCCTTCGATTCTTTCCCCCAGTGTCAAACGCGAGTGAGCCCATGTCCGGAAATTCTCCACTTCGCCGGAATCCCCCGAAACCAGCAGCCGATAGCCAATTCGGCTACCTTGCTGCACCAACCCGGTCGCGGGCAGATCGATTTCGTTGATCAACACACGCGGCCGCAAGTTTATGAAGCCAATGGAATAGTCCGGCTCCTGTGTTATCAGCGCGGTGACGGTAAAGTGTGCCGCGCCCAGTTCAATCGTGTCGCCTCGATTGAGGGCAAGATGGATCATGAGCTTCTCATCCACCCATGCCGATCCGGGTGCCGGAATTGCATTGGCAATACGCGTAATCCGGGGGGATGATACTTCGCCAAAATCCTCGCTGATACGCAAGTCACCTCGCAAGGGATAACCGGCAGTCACCGCCTTGATCTCTGTCAAGAGACTGCTCTCTCCCTTCGCTGCCATACTGGGAAATTTAAGTGCGGTGGAAACAGCCAGCCCAAGCCGTTTCGCTTCCTCCGCATAATGCGGGGACAGCGGATGGTCAGCAAAAACGATCAGATCTGCACCAAGCAACTGGTTGCCCTGGCGGGAAAGCGCCAACTGCACCCGGTCGGCAAAAAACCCTACCGTAGTCATACCACCCACTGCGATCACCAGCGCAAAGGCGAGCACACGTAATTCGCCTGCACGCCAGTCGCGGCGAAGCATGCGGAAAGAGAGATTGATAATATTCATAGGCTCAATCTATATATATGGAACTTTTGCCTCTCTGTTTCTATTTCTCGTGCAGCGGTAACGAGAGCCTCTTTTCAGGAATTGCTACCAGCAATTTGTCTGTCATGTGATCAACAAGCGCAGCTTTATACTCCCATTTTTCAATCCTACACTGTCTGTCGCTGCGCAGGTTCCTTATCCGTTTCAAGTTTGAGCGGTCCCGTGCCGGAAAAGCGATCCAGATATAGATAGATCACCGGTGTAATGAAAAGCGTGATCACCTGCGAAAACAACAGTCCCCCAACTACGGCAAGGCCCAGCGGCTGACGCAACTCGGCACCTGCCCCCAATCCGAGAGCAATGGGAAGCGCGCCCATCAAGGCAGCCAGAGTGGTCATCATGATCGGGCGGAAGCGCAGGAGACAAGCAGTCCGGATCGCTTCATACGGTAGCATGCCGTCATTGCGCTGCGCGTCGAGCGCAAAGTCGATCATCATGATCGCATTCTTCTTGACAATGCCGATCAGCATCAGGATACCGATCATGGCTATGATGGACAATTCCATATTGAATAACCACAACATGGCCAGCGCGCCTACCGCCGCAGAGGGCAGCCCGGAAAGAATAGTTAGTGGGTGAATATAGCTCTCGTACAGCACGCCGAGCAGTACATAGATTACCAGCAATGCAGCGACGATTAACACCACCTGACTCGCCTGTGAAGACTGAAACGCCGCCGCATCACCCGCATAGTTGGTCAAAACGCTCGCCGGCAGATTCAGTTCGTTCTTGAATTGTTCGATACGGGCCGAGGCATCACCCAGCGCCGCGCCCGGAGCAAGGTTGAACGAAATCGTCAACGCTTCCAGTTGCCCCGCATGATTGATTGCGATCGGCCCTACTTCACGCTTGACTGATGCAACGCTGGATAGCGGAACCAACATGCCATTCTTGGCTCGCAGATAGATTTTGTTGAAAGCGCTTTCGTCGGCACGATCTTCGGCGGTGACTTGAAGGATAACCTGATAGCTGTCGGTTGAAGTATAGATGGTTGAGACCTGGCGTTCGCCGAAAGCGCTGTAGAGCGCAGAACGAATATCGCCCATTTGCACACCCAGCAGGTTGATTTTATCGCGATCGATATTGAGCCTCGCCTGCAGCCCTTTCAGTTGCGAGTCGCTGGTGACATCACGAAAAATAGGTTCTTCACGCATGCGCGACATAAGGCCGTCAGCTGAGATACGCAGCTCCTCGGCGCGCACGCTGCGCATGACATACTGATAGCGGCTCTTGCTGGTACGGCCGCCAAGCCTGAGATTCTGAATGGGACTTATGAAGACGCTTACGCCCGGAATAGCGCTCACTTCACGACGCAGACTCTCGATGATCTTGTCGAGGGACTGGCGTTCGCCACGCGGCTTGAGCGTCATGAACAACCGGGCACTATTGCTATCGCTGGCGTTGACAATCAGCGTATCGACCGCAGGGTTCTCGCGAATCACGGCACCCGTACGCTGCAACAATTCGGACATGGCGGGAAAGGAAATATCCTCGACCGCCTCCACTGTGATCAGCGCCTGACCGATATCCTCGGTAGGAAAAAAACCTTTGGGCAGAATCACGAATAACACGCCCGTGGCTACGAAGGTCCCAACAGCAATGCCTAGCACGACACGGCGATGACGCAGCGCCAAATCGAGCATGCGTTCATAGGCCGCCAATACTCTGGCAAACCCGCGTTCGAACCATTCGGTCCATCGCAGGCTAAGCCCTTCCGACTCATGCCCGGTAATATAACGGCTGGTCATCACGGGAACCAGCGTGAGCGATACCACAGCCGACATCAGGACGGCGATCGCGACGACGGCGGCGAACTCATGAAAAAGGAGCCCGATCACGCCTGGCATGAAAAAAATCGGAATGAAAACCGCGACCAGCGAGAGAGAAATTGAGATGATGGTAAAGCTTACTTCTTTTGATCCCTGTAATGCGGCCTGCAGAGGTAACATGCCCTTTTCGATGTGGCGTACGATATTCTCGAGCACTACGATAGCGTCATCCACCACCAACCCGACCGCAAGCGTGATGGCCAGCAACGAAATATTGTCGAGGCTGTAATTGAAAACGCGCATCATCGCTACTGTTCCCAACAATGAAATCGGTAATGAAAGCGCGGGAATCAACGTGGCGGAAGCCTTGCGCAGGAACAGGAAAATCACTAGCAAAACGAGGGCAATAGTTATCGCCAGGGTAACCTGCACGTCATGAATGGATTCCCGGATTGAAACTGAACGATCGCTGGTCAGCTTGAGTTGAACAGATGACGGCATCTGAGCGACCAGTTCCGGAATTGCTGCCTTGATGGCATCGACCGTGGCAACAGTATTGGACCCTGGCTGGCGCTGCACGGATAGTGTGATTGCGCGTTCGCCATTAACCCAACTCCCGGTTTTTATGGATTCAACGCTGTCTTCAACTTCCGCCACCTCAGAGAGCTGTACCGGATTGCCGATCGGAGACGTGGCTACAATCAGTTTCGAAAACTCGGCGGCATTGTTGAGCTGTCGATTCGCCTGGATGGTAAGGGTCTGGCGCGCCCCTTCAAGCGTGCCAATTGGAGAGTTGGCATTTGCGGTGCGTAGCGCGGTGGCAATGTCATCGAGTGTCAAATTACGGACTGCAAGCGCTTCGGCGTCGACGCGCACGCGTACAGCATATTTTTTCTGGCCATTGATCTGTACCTGCGCCACGCCGCCAAGCGTGGATAAAGTCGGAGAAATAAGATCCTCCGCAAAGCTATTCAAATCCGGCAGCGACATTGACGGGGATGTCAGGGCAAGAAAGAGAATGGGCGCATCGGCCGGATTTATCTTGCGGTAGGATGGCGGTGTGGTCATTTCCGTCGGCAAGGCCCGCTGGGCACGCAACAATGCCGCCTGAACATCTATGGAGGCACTATCGATATCGCGATCCTGCTCGAACTCCAAGGTGATCGTGGTATTGCCGAGGGTACTTGTCGAACTGATTACTGAAAGACCAGAGATGGTCGAGAATTGCCGTTCGAGTGGCGTAGCCACGGAGGAAGCCATGGTCTCGGGGCTTGCGCCCGGCAGCGCTGCGCTTACGGTAATTGTGGGCGAGTCGTAGCTCGGCAGCGCGGCAATCGGCAAATCACCGTACGCAATGACGCCGGCGACTACAGCGGAAGCCGATAGGAGCACCGTCATGATCGGCCGGCGGATGCATAATTCGGAGAGATTCATTGACTATGCGCCGCGCTAGTGATCCATTTGCTGATCCTGTCTGGCATGGCCTGATGCGCCGCTTTGCTCATCCTTCGCCAGCCTTCCCACTCCCGGGTATAGCTTCCGTTATAACGCTACCGGGACGAAGGTTCTGCGCGCCCTCCACCACAACACGCATACCGGGAGCAATGGACTCTCCCTCTATCACAGCAAATCCATCCTGAATCAAACGCACGTCGACAGGAAGAGAACTCACCTTGTTACTACCATCGATTACATAAATGAATTTTCTTTCCGGACCATTCTGAACAGCCTGTACCGGAACCGTAAGCGCTCCGGTCAACGTACGCGGCGCGAGCGTCACTTTAACGAACATGCCGGGCCAGAGGTGGCTGTTCGCGTTTGGAAACTCTGCTTTTAGACCAATCGTTCCGCTCGCCGTGTCTACCGCATTATCGATAAATATCAACCGTCCGTTTCGGATCAACCTGCCGGCCCCATCCAGCTCAACGTCGACAATCACTTCACCCCTGGCAAGCGCCTCTTGCAAAGGCACGAATTCCCGCTCCGGCAAGTTAAAACTGACATTGATCGGATCAATCTGCGTGATATTCACCAAGGCTTCATCCGGTTGCACCAGGCTACCTTGATATACTGAAATAGCACCTGTACGGCCCGAAATGGGTGCCACGATTTCGCTGAAACCGCGAGCGACACGCGTTGCCCGGACAGTTGCCTCGTCAACCGCGAGCTGGCCGCGCAAGCTCTCAACCTGATTCTGTGCCACCTCAAGCGCAGCCTCTGAAATAAAATGCTGCTGAAACAGATCACGTTGACGTTTGAGGTTACGTTCGGCATTCCTCAGGTCCGCTCGGGATTTGGCCAATTGTCCCTCGGTTCTGCTGAGATTGGCATCCTCAGTACGCGCATCGAGCGTGAACAACCTCTCTCCCTGACGCACGAATTGCCCTTCCTTGATGTGCACTGATCTAATTACGG
This sequence comes from Nitrosospira sp., assembly GCA_040006595.1. Classification (GTDB taxonomy): domain Bacteria; phylum Pseudomonadota; class Gammaproteobacteria; order Burkholderiales; family Nitrosomonadaceae; genus Nitrosospira. Next base: position 24,927 of record JBDTWQ010000183.1, on the reverse strand, counting down.
CGCTGAGCTGTGGTCGCACCGCAACCGTTTGCTGCGGAGATACCGTTCCGTTGGCCGTAAGCCTGACAGATATATTGCCCTGCTTAACCACAGCAGTGATGACGTGAATCGCTTTTTCCTTCTTGGTCCTGGTATCTGTTGCGCCGCTGTGGCTGCGCCAGGCCCAGGAGGCAACCAATGCAACGAACAGGATGCCAACCATCGTGATCCACATGCGTCGCTTCGCGCTCGCTGCGGGTTTTGTTTGAGAAATAGCTGCCATTAAAAGATTTCACCCAAATATTGTCGGATTTCAGGCAAAAAAGCGAAGCGGTATTTCCCAAAACGGTACCATGCCGTTACAACTCCTCTGCATCGGTTACGATAGCTGTATCCAGTCAATTTACAACCTTTCCTCCGGCCAGCCGTATCCGCCATGCGCAGCGGCTGGAAATGGCTTCGTCATGCGTTACCAGAACCAATGTCGTGCCGCGCTCGCGGTTCAGCTCAAACATGAGTTCTATGATTTGTGCGCCTGTGGTGGAATCCAGGTTGCCGGTAGGCTCATCAGCCAGCAATAATTGCGGCTGCGTGACAAATGCACGTGCGATGGCGACGCGCTGCTGTTCGCCGCCGGAGAGCTGCCTCGGATAATGCTTCAAGCGCATTCCCAACCCGACTCGCTCAAGCAACGCTAATGCAGCAGTGTTGGCATTGTTTACACCGGCGAGCTCCAGCGGCAACATCACATTTTCTATCGCTGTCAATGCCGGCAATAACTGAAACGACTGAAAAACAAAACCCAGCATGCGTCCTCGCAACGCCGCCCGCGCATCTTCATCCAATAAGAAAATATCTTCTCCATCAAGATGAACCTTGCCGCTGGACGGAGTATCCAATCCTGCCAGCAGTCCCAGTAATGTCGATTTACCCGAACCCGACGCGCCCACCACGGCAACGGAGTCGCCCGCATTTACTTCCAGATTGATGTCCTCCAGAATGATAAGCTGTTCGTCACCAGTGCTGACTTGCTTGGTCAAGGCAGTTGCCTGCACAATAGGTCGTATTACAAGGTTATCCGACATGAAAAATTTCCTGATTATTCTTTATATACTTTTAAATACTCTACCCGCCAACTCAGGCGCCGCAGGCACGTCCGTGCCTGCAGTCAAACCCGCAACCCCTACTATTATGGTATTCGGTGATAGTTTGTCTGCAGGCTACGGCCTGCCCCAGGAAGCTGGATGGGTCAGTCTGCTGAAAAAAAAGCTGCAAACGCAATCCCCGGCTCACGTGATTAACAACAGCATCAGTGGCGAAACCGCATCGGGCGGACGCAATCGCATCGAGCAGGCGCTTAAAATCCATCGGCCGGATATCGTCATTATCGAGCTCGGCGGCAATGATGGATTGCGCGGTGCACCCATCGAATCCATCCGCGACAACCTTGAAGCCATCATCGAAGCCTGCCTGCGAAACAAAGCTACGGTATTGTTGGCCGGAATGCAGCTGCCACCCAATTATGGCATAGCATACACGCAAAAGTTTCAGGATATTTACCCGCAGTTGGCGAAACGTCATCAGCTCAAACTGGTTCCGTTCCTGTTGGACGGTTTTGGCGACAAACGTGAGTTCTTTCAGACAGATGGAATCCATCCGAACGCTCACGCACAAGCAAAAATAGTGGAAAATGTATGGAAAGTGCTACAAATAATGCTTAACTCTCAGCAGACCATTGCACATGGGAATACCTGAAATTTTACATCGACCGGCCGCATCGTTGAGCTATACTTACAAAGTTTTACAATACTGCTGCCGCTAAAACTCATTAAAAATTCTTAAATTGTGATGACACCCTTTTTCGGCGAATTGATAGGCACTTGTCTGCTGGTCATACTTGGGGACGGCGTGGTAGCCAACGTCGTATTGAGTAAAACAAAAGGCAATAATAGCGGCTGGATCGTCATTACTTTAGGATGGGGAGTCGCTGTATTCGTCGGTGTGTATGCGGTGTCTTCTGTAAGTGGCGCACATATAAACCCTGCCGCAACCATTGCGCTTGCTGCTGCTGGCAAATTTGCATGGGGCGACGTACCCACTTATATTGCCGGACAAATGCTGGGTGCGATGATCGGCGCGTTAATCGTATGGATTACCTATCGCCAACATTTTGAACAAACACAAGATGCGAACGCAAAACTTGCGGTGTTTTGTACCGGGCCCGCGATAAGAAACCCTCTCAATAATCTCGTTTCCGAAATCGTTGGAACATTTATATTGATTTTTGGCATTTTGCATATGGTTGCGCCACAGAGCAGTCTTGGATCGCTGGACGCCTTGCCAGCGGCCTTGCTGGTATTCGGTATCGGTTTATCACTGGGCGGAACAACGGGTTTTGCGATTAATCCTGCTCGTGACCTGGGGCCGCGCATTATGCATGCCATTCTTCCAATACCCAATAAGAGGGACAGCGATTGGGGTTACGCTTACATTCCAGTGGTCGGCCCCATTATTGGGGGCCTTTTTGCTGTTTCCATTTTTAAATTGCTGTGAGTGAGCTTTTTTTGTAAAAAACCGAAGGGGAGCAGAATTGTTCGACAGAGATTAAGTTAACTCTTCGAATTTAAGTAAACGCTTCGATCCGCCGAGATTTCTAGTTCTACCTCTTTAATCTCTCCAATTCTCGCGAGAAATCGAGTTCTTGGCGTCCTAATATTCCAGGATTATCTTTACCGCTCTCGATATCCAAGCGAACGGCAGACCATCGCCGGTTTGCATTAATGATGCAGACGCAGTCCCTCCCTATGGTGTGAGCTGATTGGCATCGCCGTCTAATACCTGATTTGGAGCAAGGTGAGGCATTGAAATTGTAAACCCACATCTGGCAGAATTAAAGATAAGCTTGAAACAGTACGTCCCAATATTGAGGAAACGGATTGGGCGTCTACAGACAATTTTTCAGGAAGACCATGGATAGCTATCAGCATATTTTACTGGCGGTGGATTTTTCGGCACATGGCGATAACGTCATCCAAAAAGCAAAGTATTTAGCAAACATTTTTCATGCAAAATTGAGCATTATTCATGTACTGGATAATATCCCGATGCCGGATACAGCCTATGGCACAGTGATTCCACTGTACGAAGATTCATCATATGAATTGCTGGAAGAGGAGAAATCCAGATTCATGCAAATCGGTAATCGGTTGGATATTGACCCCGCCTGCAGATGGATGGTTTGGGGCGTGCCCGAGCAGGAAATCGGTCGGATTGCCGAGCAGGAGCATATCGATTTAATTGTTGTCGGCTCGCAGGGACGTCACGGTCTCGCTTTATTGCTGGGATCAACGGCAAATAGTGTCCTCCATCATGCCAAGTGCGATGTTCTGGCAGTCCGTTTGCAGAATGAAGGCACGCACAGGCAACCTGTGAGCAGCAGCACTTAATCCGTCCTCTTGCATGGTGCTTCGAGAAAGAAACTGCTCCGCTTTCCGTGTTACCAGAATTTCCACCAGGAGTCGCCGCTCGCTGCAGTCGAATCGGGGAAGAATCGACTATTGGGGAAATTTTTTCTCATCACACGCTCGGCATCGTCGCGCAAGTCGGTCATTCCCATCGCATCATAGGCTTTTATCATAATGAATAACGCTTCCTCCGTTGCCGGGGTCTGCGGGTATTCCTTAAGGGTATACTGAGCCCGATTGGCGGCTGCAACGTAGCCACCTCGTCTCATGTAATAGCGCGCCACCTGCACTTCATTCAATGCCACCACGTTTACGAGATGCTTCATACGTTGAACCGCATCAGGCGCGTACTTGCTCTTTGGAAAACGAGTAACCAATTCTCTGAAATTCTCAAATGATTCGCGTGACGCCTTCGGATCGCGCTCACTCATATCCTGATTGAGAATTTTTTCCGATACGACACCCATCAGCCCAAGGTCATCATTAAAATTCGCCAATCCCTTAAGATAATAAGCATAATCTACATTCGTATGATTTGGGTGCAACTTGATGAAGCGGTCGGCGGCGGCAATAGCCGTGGCCTGCTCGCCATCTTTGTAATGGGCGTAGCCAATTTCGAGCTGCGCCTGCTGCGCATAGCGTCCATAGGGATAACGCGCTTCCAGCCCTTCGAGCAATTTGATGGCTGCTGCGTAATTTCCATTGGTCATTTCCGATTTCGCCTCGGAATAGTATTTGCTTGCAGACCAATTCTTGGAATCCTCCGCATCCTTCTTCGGCAAGAGGCCACATGCTGATACCAGCAATACTAGAAAAAAGGCTACACTGCGCGACATGATGAATTCACTGATAAATAAGAACGATAATTTCTATTATAGCCCAAAGCCTATACTGCCTGAATCGACTGACATCATGATTGAGCTGATAATCCCACATGACTGCGCTGGAATGCGGCTTGATCAGGCTCTGGCACGCCTGCTACCTGATTGGTCGCGTAGCCGCTTGCAGGCCTGGATGCTGGAAAAACGGATAAGTGTGGATGGTGGAAAGGCCATTCCCAAACAAAAATTGTGGGGCGGGGAGAAGGTACAGGTCGAGCCGTCGCACCATTCCATTGAGACCGCGTATGCCGCAGAAGCCATCTCGCTGGATATAATTTATGAGGATGATGTGCTCATGGTCATCAATAAGCCCGCCGGACTCGTCGTGCACCCCGGTAGCGGCAACTGGCAGGGTACCATGCTGAATGCGTTGCTCCACCACGCAGCGCAATTGAGTGGGGTGCCACGTGCGGGCATCGTTCACCGGCTTGATAAAGATACCAGCGGTCTGCTGGTGGTAGCGAAAACCCTCGAAGCTCAAACCAGCCTGGTGCGGCAGCTACAAAAACATACAGTGAAGCGCGATTATCTGGCGCTGGTACTAGGCGATGTCTCAGCTGATGGATGGGTCAATGCACCGGTAGGAAGACATCCGGTACAGCGTACAAAAATGGCGGTAACCGTAAGTGGAAAGGAGGCGCGTACTCATTATCAGGTGCTGGAAAAACTTGATGGATGCACCCTGCTCCAATGCAGCCTTGAAACGGGACGCACGCATCAGATTCGTGTGCACATGCACTCCATCGGTCATCCCCTGGCAGGCGATCCAGTTTATGGCGGCACGCCGAAAAAGATCCCGCGAGAAACCGGACAACTGATTGCGGGTTTTTCAAGACAAGCGCTGCATGCGAAAAGACTGGAATTTTCCCATCCGCAACATGGGAGGAGTATGACGTGGGAAGCAGCATTGCCTGAAGATATGAGCAGACTGCTACTGCTACTGCGACAACATCGGGACAAGAACTCCTTTCCCGTCAAATTACCGGTATAAGCCTGAATCCTGCAATTGACACTCTTCTTCACGCATTTTCAAGCTCAGCACTATGTTCTGCAAAAATTTTTGTGTCACTTGGTCTTCATCTTTTTGGTGAGTTCGCTACAATTGCCGGATTTAGGATGAACGATTGGATCACTCCTGACTGGCCCGCACCCGGCAATGTCAGGGCGCTGTTTACCACGCGTAATGGCGGAAAGAGCAGTGGGCCTTATACCAGTCTTAACCTGGGAGATCATGTCGGCGACGACCCCGCAATCGTCAAACAAAACCGTGCCCTTGTGCGCAAAATTTTGCCGGGCGAACCCCGATGGCTGAAACAGGTGCACGGCACGACGCCAATCAGCGTTGATGGTTATGGTCGCACGGCGCCATGTGATGGCGATGCTGCATACAGCCGATGCGCCGGCAACGTCTGCGTGGTACTTGTCGCCGACTGCCTGCCGATACTATTGTGCGACCATGCGGGCACCGTCGTCGGCTTGATCCATGCGGGCTGGCGCGGAATGGCTGAAGGGGTGATCGAACGCACGGTATCGGAGATAGGCCGAACAGGTGGCATAAACACCCGAGTGATGGCATGGCTCGGTCCGGCAATCGGACCCCGCCATTTTGAGGTCGGCGAAGAGGTACGCCAAGCCTTTATCGAGCGCGACAAAGAATCCGCTCTCGCCTTCTTCCCGCACCATGCTCCCAACGACGGCAAATGGTTTGCCGATCTTTTTCTGCTGGCGCGACAGCGATTGATGAAAACTGGCGTCACCGAAATTTACGGGGGGGGCGAATGTACTTTTAGCGACCCGGCAAGATTTTTTTCTTATCGCCGAGACGGCAATACCGGCCGCATGGCAGGATTGATCTGGCTAGCAGCCTCGGACTTGAAGAATCGAAGCGAAAATGCGACTGGGTGAGGATAGATTTTGACGATTTTGAAGGTCAATAGTTGTTCTATTGGCCTTTGTGAGCTGAAGCGGCGAAATATAGACCAGCCAGACGCCTTGCAGCCGATTTCCTTTACGTCCGACAGACTGCCAGGAATGACCAGATTGTCGCCATACCGGGCTGTTAGTGGTTGCATATGACACACCTCCGCGCTTCCTCACGTCTTGCTGACGCCAATACAGTCATTTTTGACGTCCTGAATCCTCCATCCTGCAAGAGCGTATAATCCCGCATTTTCCACGAATCGCCTCTAATGTCTATTCTCGCCTGGATCATTGTCACCACCCTGTTTGGCGGAACATTAAGCGTACTGTTTGCCGCCGCACTGACACTCAATACACGTGTCTCGTGGGTACAAATGCTGATTTCATATGCTATCGGCGCGCTGCTGGGAGCCGCCTTTCTCAATGCGTTGCCGGAAGCGCTCGAACTTTCAAAAAATCCGGCACAAATGACGGCCACAGTGCTGTTCGGCATCCTGTTATTCTTTATTCTGGAAAAATTGGTATTGTGGCGCCACTGTCATGTCGAAGAATGCGAGGTCCACGATCCTCTGCATGGCGCTCCCATTATTCCGGTTGCGACTACAAATAATCATGATAATGGCCGTAGCGGCATGATGATTATGCTGGGCGATACGTTTCATAACTTTGTCGACGGCATACTTATTGCCGCAGCGTTCATGGCAGATGTACAACTAGGCATTGTCACCTCAATAGCCATAATCGCCCACGAGATTCCCCAGGAGGCCGGTGATTTTCTGATTTTGCTCAACTCCGGCTACACTCGTCGGCAGGCATTGATTTTTAATCTTTTATCCAGCGTGGCTACTCTGATCGGCGGCATGTTGACCTACTTCATGTTGCAAGATATGAATCACCTCATCCCATCGCTGCTGGGACTGGCTGCGGCCAGCATGATTTATGTCGCGATGTCCGATTTAATTCCCGGTCTGCATAAACGTCCAGAAATTGGCGCAACTATTCAGCAAGTTGCGCTAATCACGCTGGGCATCAGTTCCATCTGGCTAGCGGGCAGCCTCTTCTCTCATCACGCTTGAGTTTTTTAAAATTTCCGGAAACCAGAATCGTTAACTCAGCCAGATCTCTCACATACTGTGAATATATCTTCTTACTATTTTATCCTTAATCCGTAGCCCAACATTTAATATCCCATGCCATCTCTCAAACAACTGTCCCCAAAAATTGGCTTTGTCTCCCTCGGTTGTCCCAAGGCGCTGGTCGATTCCGAGCAGATCCTCACTCAACTGCGTGCCGAGGGTTATGCCACCTCCTCTACTTATGAGGACGCTGATCTGGTGATCATCAATACCTGTGGCTTCATCGACAGCGCAGTAGCAGAATCACTCGATGCCATCGGTGAGGCGCTGGCGGAAAATGGCAAGGTCATCGTCACTGGCTGCCTCGGCGCAAAAGAAGGTGGTGATGTAGTCAAACAAGCCCATCCACAGGTACTGGCGGTTACCGGCCCGCACGCCTTACCGGAAGTCATGGCGGCAGTACATATGCATCTGCCACAGCCGCATGACCCCTATACGAGTCTGATCCCCCCTCAGGGGATACGGCTCACACCGAAGCATTATGCCTATGTCAAGATCTCCGAAGGCTGTAATCATCGTTGCACCTTCTGCATCATCCCCTCCATGCGTGGCGATCTGGTCAGCCGCCCGGTTAATCAGATCATGCAGGAAGCGGAAAATCTGGTCAATGCCGGTGTCAAGGAATTACTGATAATTTCGCAAGACACCAGTGCTTATGGTGTGGATGTGAAATACCGCACCGGCTTCTGGCAGGGCAGGCCGCTCAAAACCCGTATGACCGAGCTGGTGCGTGCCTTGGGTGAATTTGGCGTTTGGGTGCGGTTGCACTATGTCTACCCCTATCCGCATGTGGATGAAGTGATACCACTGATGGCCGAAGGAAAAATCCTGCCCTATCTCGACGTACCGTTCCAGCACGCCAGCCCGCGCATTCTGAAGGCGATGAAGCGTCCTGCCAGTTCCGAAAACAATCTGGCGCGCATCAAGCAATGGCGTGAAGGTTGTCCCGATATCACGTTGCGTAGCACCTTCATCGCCGGCTTTCCCGGCGAGACTGAAGCAGAGTTTGAGCAACTTCTGGAATTCCTGCAGGAAGCGCAACTGGACCGCGTCGGCTGCTTTGCCTACTCGCCGGTAGAGGGCGCAGCCGCGAATGCGCTACCCGATCACATCCCCGAAGAGGTGAAGGAAGAGCGTCGCGCTCGCTTCATGGCGGTGCAGGAAGAAATCAGCACCGCGCGCCTTACCCAAAAAATTGGCAAACGCATGACCGTGCTGGTGGATGAAATACAGAAAAACAAAGCCATCGCCCGCAGCAGCGCCGACGCGCCCGAGATCGATGGTGTAGTTTACATCGATAACGCAAAAACAATGAAACTCGGCGAGTTTATCGAGGTCGAAATTACCGGTTCCGATGCGCATGATTTACGAGCGAAAGTAGTGTCTTTATAGCCAGATTTTTATCATTTAGCGCGTCCACCAGGGCGCGGCTGCCGCCATCATCCATGCTGTATCAAGCCTCCATCGACTGGTTGAGGCGAGGATAGATGGGATGCTCGCAACCCACCAGATCGATGAAATCAGATTCGACTATAACCCTAAATCTATAAGCTAACCCCCTTACATAGGAGCATGATTTGAAAAAGATCCTTGCTATCGCCCTAGGCTTGCTCGCCATTACGACGACGGTGGCGGCGAATGAGATCGATAAACGCCAGATCTTGCCTATTACCGAAATGCAGCGAGATCATGTGCTTACCGAAATGCGAGCTCTGCTATCGGGAACACAGAATATTCTGGACGCACTTTTAAGGGAAGATATGGCGGCGGTCGCACGTTACGCGCGGTCGCTGGGCATGGGTATGGTGCACAAAGCCGAAGACCATCTCAAGGCGGTACTGCCGAAGGAGTTCATGCAACTCGGCATGTCGGTACATAAAGACTTCGACCAAATAGCGATTGATGCAGAATCCTTGAAAGATCCCAAGCATACGCTACGGCAATTGAGCGAATCCATGAAAAAATGCAATGCGTGTCACGCAGGTTATCAAATTCGCGTCAAGGAACAACTCGCTCAACCGGGGACGCATCCCTCACATCATGGGCATTAATAAAATTATTGCACTGACAGATGAGAGATATTTGGAAACACCCTGAATGGGTTGGTCCAATACGGCCAGCAGCAAAGTTATGATTCGAGATTACCCAAAAAAAAATCAGGGTCAGAGTAGCATTTCATGTCTGAAAAATATTACCCTGACCCTGATTTTGTCATTGTTATTATTATGGTCCTGCGTTGTTATTATTGTTGCCCTTTCCTACCCCCTGCTTACTAAATCTGAAAAAAGCCAGGTAAAGAGAGATTAATCCTTGCTAACTTTTCCGCCGTCCTGTTTGCCCAGAGGCCGGCCAAAGCAATGCCGAGCAAATCTGCGATTCCGGGCTCTGATCGCTACTGCCAGTTTTAACCGCCGTTGTACCCGAACCCCCTTTTGTGTCCCACGTTATCAAAGCTGCCGTAGCCGTCCCAGTCAACTCTGAAAACAATATTACCGCTCCTCCTAACAATAACTTCTTCATTTTCCCCTTGGTAAGCCATGTCCATTTCTAAATAACGCTATTTCGCTAGATCTTCAAGCAAATACTATGCCATATTATTTTTAAGATTATGCAACAATAGCTTATTAGCCAACATGGAAACAAGAAGAGCCTACAATGTAAGAATTTTCGGCATCCGCAGAATCCAGAGCCATTTTATGGAGCTGGCTTCATATACAAGTAATCACAGATATAAACGACGAAAATTATAAGGCCAATTTGTTTTTCTCCAGGCTTTCTCCCGGCGAATCGGACTATTGGATGCTTGACCTGAAAACCTTGAATGGGTTCTACTAGCAGGAAGTGGCACAGGCTGTAACTACTCTGTCTGCAAATTCGCATAGCACCGCATCCGAGTAGCGCCATCCTTGCCAGAGCACAGGACCTAGTTGGGCTAACCCGCGCAAAGCGGCACTCGATTACCGTATCGTTAATATTGCCCGGACCCATCATGATGCCGGAGAATCAGCAAGGCAATTCGCCAGTGGTATTGCGTCGCATAACCGGCGAGGATGGTGCGCCTCGGTTGATACTGGCGGGCAGATATACGCTGGCTGCCCTCGGGCAACGGATACAGCCGCTGTCGGCCGAATTGATCGCGTACGCGGCCGATCCGGAATTACAGTGGGATTTGACCGGAATCGAACAAATGGATGATGCCGGCGCGGTGCTGCTGTGGCGGGCCTGGGGCGCATGCCGCCCCCCCCATTTGCTGTTACGGCCCGAGCAAGAGAGGTTGCTCAATCGCATGAAGGAGGCACCTGCCCCTCCCGCACCCATTTCACGTGATTTGCTGTGGCCTATTACCCTTCTCGGGAGGGCTGCATTTTTGCTGAAAGAACATTCGACCGGTCTCGTCATACTGATTGGGCAAATGCTGCTCGATACAAAATATCTGGTCAGTCACCCCACCCACATTCCATGGCGTGAAATTTCTGCGAATCTGTATCGTACCGGCGCGCAGGCGCTGGGTATTACCGCGCTGGTAGGATTTCTTATCGGCATCGTATTGAGTTTTCTCTCCGCCAGGCAGTTGCAGACGTTTGGCGCCGATATATTCATCATCAATATTCTTGGCGTCAGCATCATTCGTGAACTCGGCCCCATGCTTGCCGCAATACTGGTGGCCGGACGTTCCGGATCTTCCATGACCGCACAGCTGGGCGTGATGAGGGTAACCGAAGAACTGGATGCGCTGACTGTGATGGGGATACCTCACAGTCTACGGCTGATCCTGCCAAAAGTTATGGCGCTGGGTATAGCGATGCCACTGGTGGTGTTATGGACCAGCGCCGTTGCATTGATGGGAGGGATGGCTGTCGCCGAAATTCAGCTAGGGCTGAGCTATCAGTTTTTTCTGAATAAGTTGCCGGATGTGGTACCGATTGCCAATTTGTGGCTGGGGTTGGGCAAGGGCGCGGTGTGCGGCATGGTGATTGCGCTAATTTCCTGCCATTTCGGCTTGAGAATCAAATCCAATACCGAGAGCCTGGGTACAGGTACCACAAATTCAGTCGTGACCGCGATCACCGTCGTGATTATTATTGATGCGATTTTCGCTATTGTTTTTTCCAACGTTGGATTAAAGTAAGGCGATAACTGATGACGAACGAAGCGTGCATTATTGAGGTCGAAGGACTGCATACCCGCTTCGGCAATCATGTAGTGCATGAAGACATTAATCTTTGCGTGCGCCACGGGGAAGTACTCGCGCTGGTAGGTGGATCCGGCAGCGGCAAGACCGCATTGATGCGGCAGATGCTGGGTCTGGAGATGCCGGCGGAAGGTGCTGTCCGGATTTTCGGCGAACCCCTGTATGGCCATGACCGCAAAAAACTTCAATCCATGCGCAACCGCTGTGGAGTGTTGTTTCAAAAAGGCGCATTATTCAGCGCACTATCGGTGTATGACAATATCGCGCTGCCAATGCGCGAGCTGCATACGCTGGATGAGGGCATGATACGCGACCTCGTCATGCTCAAACTGAAAATGGTCGATATCGAACCGCTGCACGCGAGCAAGATGCCCGCACAGCTTTCCGGCGGCATGATTAAACGCATCGCGCTGGCGCGAGCCATGGCGCTGGATCCGGAATTGCTATTTCTGGATGAACCGACCGCCGGACTGGACCCGGAACTGAGTGACGGGTTCGTCGAGCTGATCCAGACAATGCGTACCGAATTGACCCTCACCATTGTTATGGCGACGCATGATCTGGATACGCTGGTGGCGCTATCCGATCGCGTGGCCGTCCTGGCGGAACAGCGTATTGTGGCGCTAGGTAGCCTGCGAGAGGTTATTAAAACAAATCATCCGTTTATCACAGACTTTTTTCGCGGTGAGCGTGGCAAAAGAGCGCTGGCACATACTGGCGATGTTTTATAAGGAGCTATTATGGAAAACCGTGCCCATGCCCTTGCAGCGGGTTTATTCGTAATTTTTCTGAGTGCAGCCGTAGCAGCCGTTGCGATGTGGTTCAGTGGAGGAACCGCTGCGCGTGACAAATATCTGCTGGTATCGGAATTCCCTATCACCGGTCTCAATCCTCAGGCGGTGGTGCGTTACCGTGGAGTGAGCGTCGGCAAAGTCGAGAACATCCGTCTGGATCCAAAAGATTCGCATGCCATTCTCATTCGTATTGCTGTCGATCGAGATTTGCCGCTGACCAAAAATGCATATGCGCAGCTTGGCTATCAGGGGTTGACTGGGCTCGCGTTCGTGCAACTGAATGACGACGGCAAACAAGCTGAACGATTGCAAACCGACCCGGACAATCCTGCGCAGATTCCCTTTCGTCCCTCCGCGCTGGATAGCATCGCCGAGTCGGGACAACGGTTGCTCAGTAACGCAAATGGGTTGGCAGAGCGGTTGAATTTACTGCTTGGCGATCAGAATCAGGTGCGGTTTTCACACATACTGGAGAATACTGATGGTCTGACCGGCAGTTTGCGCAGGGCCGCCAGTGAACTGAAACCCGGACTCAAATCGTTGCCTGGCCTGGCAGCTGACGCAAGTTCAGTATTAAAACGTACTGATCAGCTGGTGATCGATCTTAACCAGATCACGGCAAAAATAAATCAGCAGGGAGGCGCTGTCGATAGCCTGTCGCATACGGCCGGTGAACTGACCGAAACCATGCATAAGCTGCGCGAGGCAACCGAAGGCGTCGTACGTAATTCCCGCAGCGTGGATCGCGTTCTCATGCAACTCGAAGAACAGCCCCGGAGTTTGCTGTTTGGCAGATCGCCGCCACCGCCGGGTCCAGGGGAAGATGGTTTTGCACCACCTGTGCCACTTCAAGGAATCCCCAAATGAGAAAATTTCTGGTTCTTGCGGCTATGCTGCTTGCGGGATGCGCGGCACCCCGCGCTCAGACGCCCATCGCAATCTATGACTTCGGTTTGCAGCGGCCATCCACTGCGTCCAATGTCGCCGACACCTCCGGTCAGCCGCAGCTATCGGCAAGTCTGCTGGTGGCGGCGACATCACCGGCATGGCTGGATAGCCTGGCGATTCAATATCGTCTGGCTTATCACAATCTCGCGCAATCCTATGCCTATGCGAGCAGCCGCTGGGCGGCAGCACCAGCGGCCTTGCTCACCCAGCGGATCAAGAGGCGTATTGCCGATATCAGTAATGACGCGGTGGTAAGCGCCAGTGACAATGTACGAACAGACTATGCATTGCGCCTTGAACTGGAAGAATTCACCCAGGTATTCGATACACCCGATCAAAGCCGCGCTGTAGTCCGATTACGCGCCAGCCTTATCGAACGTAGCACGCGTTTATTATTGGCTCAGCGCAGCTTTAGCATAGAGCAGGCAGCCTCCACGGCCAACGCTGTGGGAGCAGTGTACGCACTGACCGAAGCGAGCGACAAACTGATCGAGAATCTGATTGACTGGCTTGCCAGGGAACTCCCAAAGAAAAAGAACGAATTGTCCCTTAATGGGAAATGAATTAAACCTTGTTTAAACCTTGTTATTGTTATATTCCATCCAGCTTGTGTTCCGATCCGGTCCGCTCACCGCTGTTCATCCAGACGATAATCCGGTTATCGCGCATGATAGTCATCACAACCTCACCAGACAAGGCAGAATGGACATACAAGCGTCCTGGCTCTGCGACGGATATAGAGCCAGTTCGCCGTCCGGAAAAAACCATGAGCGCAGAGATTTTGAATCGCTATTTACATAGCAAATAATAATGATTATTATTTATACTAATAAATAAGTGGCTTTATGAACCTATTGCATAAGCGAATTTAATTACCCAGCAAAAAATGAAGCTTGGTAATTCCTTCATTGAGTCGATTAAATAGCGTAAAGCCATTCGGCAAAGCGCGCAGAAGTTATCATTGCGCATATGAGTAAGAATGCCAGCCATCATCTATGTGGCATGGCATAACGATTTTCAGGCGCATCAAACTTTTTCTGATCAATCTAAAGCTTCGTTTACAGGGAGATACTCTTGAAACATTCATTTGCAATCGCAACATGCCTGCTCATGCTGCCGCTGCTCACCGCATGTGCCGGCAAATCCTACCTGACAAAACCTGCCCCGCCTGACTATCCGACTGTGGAACGCCCGGTTGCTGGCTGTACTGCCGGTGAACAGCCTTTCGACTGCGATCGCCGGGCCATCCTCGGCATGCTGGGTGAGTATCAGGTGACGTTCAATTTCGAAGAGACCGCAGTGTTGAAGCTGGGTTACGAGCGGAAGGACCCCAAGCGCAGTAACGCATTCGAAACGGTAGTGCTGGTCGAAGACGCCGGCAAGCGGATCTCGTTGCAGCATATCCTTGTCATGGGCGGCAGTATGATAACCAAGCACTGGCGGCAGGATTGGGTGTACGAATCACCGAAGCACTGGGTATTTCTTGGCGATCAGCGCTTCGAGCAGAGGGAGCGTGAAGCTGCCGCAATTCCCGGCACATGGACGCAATTGGTTTATGAAGTCAATGACGCACCGCGATATTCCGGTAACGGCAAGTGGAACCACAAGTACGGCGTGTCAACCTGGACTTCTGAACGCAGCTGGCGGCCGCTGCCTCGACGTGAATATACCAAGCGCGACGACTACCAGCTACTCAACTCCGAGAATCGTCACACGATCACCCCGCAAGGCTGGACGCATGAACAGGACAATACCAAAGTAGTGCGCGCGGAAGACGGCAAAGACGTGGTATTGGTCCGTGAATTCGGTTTCAACGAATACCGGCGCATTAAAGATTACGATTTTACGCCCGCTGTGGACTACTGGAATTCGACCTCCGAATTCTGGGCAGCCATACGTGCACGTTGGGCCAATGAGTTCGCCAAGTACGGATCGATAACGCTCTCCATGCGCACTAGCGACGAAACCTTTAACGACAAGGTACTCGAACTTGCAGATGCATACAGGAAAAAGCCGCAGTTAGAAGTATACAAGACTACGCTTGATGATCTCTTTGGAAAATACGTCAACGTCAATGCTTCCAAGGTCTCCGCGCGCTGAGTACTTCCTCGTATCCCGTGTTCTGGCGTGCTCCCGCGAACCCATAGCCGGGCAAATCTATCGCCGGAGGATATATGACGCCGGTGTTATTAACCTGGATAATCCACCGGGAAGCAGGATAAAGGCGCGAGGCAGGTTGCGGGACGGCTTTGCCGGTTGACGCCTGGTTCAGGGACGCCGCACGAGGACGGAAACGGTGGTAAAAATGGTCGGAAACTGCCCGCCAGCCCTCGGGCAGGCCCCGAAGCACCGCCAGATAATTATTCTGGTTTAACGGTAGCAAATACTTTCTGCAACAACTGGCTGGCCTGACCCATCGGGTCGTTACGGATGAGGCGTTCTTCTTCCGCCATCATCAAATAAAGACCATCCAGTGTTTTTTGTGTAACGTAGTTTTCGATATTGGCATCTTTTTCTGCCACAAGCCCGAACTTCGCGCCTTTTCCGGCGAAATCGTTATATTTCTTGGCCAAACCCACCTGATCTGTCGCTTTCTTTACGATTGGCAAAAACTTCTGGGTAAGTTCTTCCGAAGTGGTCTTACGGAAGTACTGGGTAGCTGAATCATCACCCCCGGTGAGAATCTTCTTAGCGTCTTCCACCGACATTTTTTTTACCGCATCCACCATAAGCGGCTTGGCTTCGGCTGTTGCCGTTTCCGCGGCGCGATTCATGGTCACAATCAACCCCTCGGCATACTTGCCCATGCCCAAAGTGCGCATAATCCCTTCCACTTTTTGTAGCGCTCCGGGCAAAGGAATCTTGACTTTTGGATTCTCAAGAAATCCATTCGCTACCCCCAGCTTGTCCACGGCAACACTGGCGCCTTGAGTAAGTGCCTGCTTCAGGCCATCGGCCGTATCTTCCTCCGAAAGCGCGCTGATTCCGGTAGCCAAGGCAGGCATTGAAATGAAAAGCCAAACAAAAAAAGCAGTAATGGTACGCATTGGAATAGCTCCTGTTGAGTGCCCCGCTTTATTATTCGCGAAAAAACCCTGTTTCATGGTCCGTCACCACCCGCTTTAGCCAGTCAGCTTTAGCTATGATATTTTGCGGACGTCAAATTGCAGGCCAATGTTGCGCCACTATATTTTTTTAGCATGGGCTCCCGTTTCACGGACTTCAACCCGCAGGGCCTGAGCCTCAACCCACCCGCTTCAGCTAGTTATTGAGTTTATGGTTGAACCGTTGCCTTTATTAGCAGTTATGCGACGCCTGCTTCATGCGCCTGCTGATCGGCATGATAACTGGAGCGCACCATCGGACCACAGGCAGCGTTGCTGAAACCCATCTTTATTGCCGCACGTTCGAATTCCTTGAATCCTTCCGGCGGCACATAGCGCGACACGGGCAAATGTCCAATGCTGGGTTGCAGGTATTGACCGATTGTGAGCATCTCTACATCATGTTTGCGCAAATCATGCAACACTTCAAGAATTTCGTCGTCGGTTTCTCCCAGGCCCAGCATTAATCCGGATTTAGTGGGGATTTCCGGAAAACGTGCCTTGAAGTCTTTCAGCAATTTTAGCGAATGCGCGTAATCCGCGCCAGGGCGACACTGCTTATAGAGACGCGGTACAGTTTCAAGATTATGGTTCAATACATCTGGCGGACAGGCGAATAATTTTTCCAGCGCGACTTCCAGCCGTCCACGGAAATCGGGTACCAGAATTTCTATTTTTGTCTGCGGCGAATGGATTCGAACCTGCCGTATGCAATCCACGAAATGCTGGGCTCCCCCGTCGCGCAGATCATCACGGTCCACACTTGTAATAACGACATATTTCAGCTTCATGGCGGCGATGGATTGCGCCAGATGCAATGGCTCCGCGGCATCAGGTTGCGCCGGCCTGCCATGCGCCACGTCGCAGAATGGGCATCGACGGGTACAGAGATCCCCCAGGATCATGAAAGTCGCGGTACCTTTACCGAAACACTCGCCGATATTGGGACAAGAGGCCTCTTCACACACGGTATGAAGTTTCTGCTCCCGCAAAATCCGTTTGACCTCGTAGAACTCCTGACTGTTGGACGAACGTACCCGGATCCACGATGGTTTACGCAACAATTCACCTCGGGACTGCGGTTCAATTTTGATCGGGTTGCGTGCGGTTTTAGCCGCACCTTTCTGGCGGGTCTCAATTGTCATGGCAAAAAAAATCATTCCTTGATAACGTCATATTTAAAAAATTCATATCCTTGAATTTTTCAAGGCTCACAGAAGCCTCATTTGCAGATTATCCGCAAGTTTGCCGCTCAGTATTTCCAGCCCATCGGCTACTCCAAGATCCCTGGTTTGAGTCACTCGCATGCCTGAATAGCCGCAAGGGTTAATTGCGGCAAACGGACTCAAGTCCATGTCCACATTGAGAGCCAGACCATGGTAGCAATAGCCATTTTTTATTTTCAGGCCCAACGCCGCAATTTTTGCGCCGCCTACATACACCCCAGGCGCGTCTACGCACCCCTCAGCTACGATGCGATAGTCCTGCAGCAAGTCTACCACGGCGCCCTCCATTTTTCTGACCAGTTCGCGCACGCCAAGTTTAAGACGTCGCATATCAAGCAGCAGGTAAACAATGATTTGCCCAGGGCCGTGGTATGTGATTTGTCCGCCGCGATCTGTCCGGATCACGCTAATGCCATTGTTGTAGAGCAGATGTTCCGGTTTGCCTGCAATGCCCTGGGTATAAGCCGGAGAATGCTGCAATAGCCAGATTTCATCAGGTGTACTCTCCGTGCGGGATACCGTGAAATCCTTCATTGCCTGCCAGGTGGAAAGATAATCCGCCAAGCCGATATATCTGATTTTGATTTTGGACCTTTCAGTCTCTGGTTCAGACATAAGTTCTTCATACTCTCAAAGATTATTCCAGAATAACCCTAAATCCGACAGTTGACCGCTCATTTGTCAATTTAACATCATGATCCACAACAATTTTTGGACCCCTTAATCTTCACCTTTTGGGTGAGTTCACTACAGAGCACTTCACTCGGTCCAACTGCCGGATTTAAGATTATTTGAGACACGGAATATTTAAAGTACCATTACCACCATCGGGTGATCGCAAAGCTCCTGATATAACGCATCCAGCTGTGCGCGCGAAATGGCGCGAATCGTACAGGTAAGACTCAGGTATGTATTTTTTTTGCTGATCTTAAACTCCAGGCTTGCCTCATCAAAATCCGGAGCATGACGTTTCACGATCATCAGCACCGCCTGTACGAAGTCCTGCCGCCACTGCTTTGTTGACCCGGCGACAGGGAAATCACCCTGGGCAGAAAATGGAATAGCGTCATGTTTCCGGTAAACCTTCGGTTTTACCGGTAGCCCATCCACCCGTCCCATGATCTTGATGGGAAAATCGCAAGGATACTCAATTAAGGAGGATTGATCGGAAGTGTTCACAGCTTGAGGATCTTCTAGGATGTTGAAGCGCCGCCCCGCATTATGGTGATCTTGTAATTCTGGTAGAGCTGATACAGCAAGGCAAACATCGATCCCGGTTTGCCATCGCCCACCGGTTTCCCGTCAAGATGGGTTATAGGCATGATTTCCTTAGTTGAGGACGTAAGCAAAAGTTCCTGTGCAGTGCGCACTTCATACTCAGAAACCGCCCTCACTTGGTATGCGATTTTATGTGCGGCCGCCAGTTCAAGCACAACGTCATAGGTAATACCGGGCAGCATCAAATTATTTTTTGGCGGAGCCAGCAGGGTTTCATTCCTTACCACAAAAATATTGCTGGCCGCACCCTCGGTCATAAAACCATCGCGCAGCAGCACTGTTTCCACTGCGCCTGCGTCAATCGCCATTTGCCGTAATAACACATTGGGTAACAGGGAAATTGCTTTGATGTCGCAGCGTAACCATCGGTTGTCGCCGGTTGTAATGGCGGCAACGCCGGTAGTGAGCAACTCCTTAGGCGGCGCCAGCAGCGGGTTGCTCATGATGAATACCGTGGGCAAGACATCCTTCGGAAAAGCATGATCACGTTTCGCCACACCACGGGTTATATGCAAGTAGAGATACTGATCATCGCTTTCGTTACGGGCTATGATTTGTTCCACCAAGCTGGTCCATTCATCGTCGGAATGTGGATTTGGCAGGCGAATGCCATCAAGACTATGCTGCAAGCGGAGCAGATGCTCGGCCAGACGAAAAGGCTTGCGGGAATATACAGGGATCACTTCGTACACGCCGTCACCAAAAATGAATCCTCTATCCAGTACGGGAATGCGAGCTTCCTCGAGAGGCATAAAATCACCGTTGAGATAAATCATGATGATCCTTGTAAATAAGATTGGGGGCAGAGAGCGTACGCACTAATTCGCGCTAATTAAATAACAGTTGCATGCTATCCCAGGCACGGCCAAAAAAATTTGCCGCACCCACGGTTTCCAGCGCCACCAGCGGATGTTCAGCCATGGGCTTGCCATTGAGTGTGAACTTCACTACACCTACCTTTTGTCCCGCATTGATAGGGGCAATCAAAGGCTGCTTGTATTCCATCCTGGCTTTCAATTTATCGGCCTGGCCCTTGGGAAGCGAGAAATAAACATCATGACCAAACCCTGTCTTGAGCTTGTTCTGCGCGCCTTTCCATAGCGGGATGGCGGTCACCTCACGCTCCTTCTGATACAGGTGTACGGTATCGTAGAACTGGAAGCCGTGATTCAACAGGCGCTGACTTTCCATAGTACGCGTATTATCGGAGGCAGTCCCCATCACCACGGAAATTAAGCGCCGGTCGCCGCGTTTGGCGGAAGTAATGAGGCAATAGCCGGCGGCGTCGGTATGACCTGTCTTGAGGCCGTCTACATTCGGGTCAAGCCACAACAGACGATTGCGATTGGGTTGCGTGATTTTATTGTATGTATACTCTCGCAACGAATAAAGCGGGTAGTATTCCGGAAAGTCGCGGATCATGGCTGCCGCCAGCAAAGCAAGGTCACGAGCAGTGGTGTAATGTTCAGGATCCGGCAGGCCAGTGGAATTGGCGAAACGCGTGTTCTTCATACCCAGACGCCCTGCCTCCTTATTCATCATCTGCACGAAGGCACTTTCTGAACCGGCAACCGCTTCCGCCAGCGCTATGCAGGCATCATTACCGGACTGCACGATCATGCCGCGCATTAATTCGTCAACCGTCACCGGCCTGTTGGGTTCGATGAACATGCGCGAGCCCTGTGTACGCCAGGCGCGCTCGGACACGGGCACAACTTGCGTCAGGGTAATGCGCTTCTGCTGAAGGGCTGAAAATACCACATGCGCTGTCATCAACTTGGTAAGCGACGCGGGTTCCACGCGTTCATGAACATTCTGGCTGGCCAAAGTCTGACCACTTTGAAAGTCGGTAAGAATATAAGATTTGGCAGCCACGGATAGGGCAGGTTGCGGCGCCACGTCATGCTGGGTTTTTTGGGCGGCTACGGGGAACGCAGAGAGGCACAGCAATAATGGAAGTAGACGTTTCATGACAGGCTGCAAAAAACGCTATTATATCTCACCCACGTATAATACGTTGCCTGGGTCTTTCTTCACGGTTTGGTGTGTCGGAAGTATTATCGGAGAACCTCTGCATAAGCCTTTGTGGAGTGCTAAGTTGACAACTGAGTTGGCAGCTGAGTTGACAACTCAGCTGGAAAAACGGGATGCCTGCAGGAACCACATCGCGGAAATGCAGTTTGCGGTAATCCTGTCACGCTCAGTCACGCTCAGGTAGCAATATTCTGATGCACTACACCAAGCTATCTGCTGCTACGGTTTATCGTTTACCGCGACACACGCCAAACCCGTCGTTCCAGCCCATTCGATACTGGCTGTCAGAAGAAAAGCGGCGCTCGTCCTTTAGTCCGTAGGAAGTTTTCTTGGCAGTTTCGCAGCCATCAATATAGCCATCCTTGAAGGCGGGCGAGTAACCGGTAAGATTATATGCTGGACGGGTACTTGGCGGTAGCGGTCCAGAGGGACGCTGACTCTGCCCTGTCGTGGTACAGCCAGCAACTGTAAAAATCAAAAAAAATACTGCGATCAGACGCATCACTGCCCCCTGCTTGATAGAACCTGCTTTCGGTCAACCATCCAATAAGGCTAACAGCAGCCTATCACCAACCACACTGACTCCGCCCGACTTCCACACAACAATGTTATATATTGAAATTGTCAACGCCTCCGCCCACCACCGAAGATACCTCCCAAAACTCCCCGGAAGATCTCGCGGCCGACCTGCGAGCCAATCGAACGCGCCGCACTTTTAGCAACCGAATCAAGAAGACCCGGATGATGTCCACCGCGTGGGCCGGTCTTGCTGAGAAGCATATCGCCCAGCATATCCATCATTCCGCCCGCCTGGGCATTCTGCGCTGCACCACCATCCTGCGGCGCTGCCGTGCTCTCGGGCTCTTGCTTGACTGCGGTACGGCTTTTGATTATTTCATATGCTGATTCGCGATCCACTACCTGTTCGTAATGGCCAAAAATAACTGATGATTTGATGATGGCTGCGCGCTCCGCCTCGGTGATCGGACCTATTCTCGATGCGGGCGGCAAGATGAATGCACGTTCAACAATGGAAGGACGGCCTTTCTCATCCAGCAATGACACAAGCGCCTCGCCGACGGAGAGTTCCGTGATTGCTTTCTCGGTATCGAAGCCAGGGTTTGCGCGCATGGTTTGAGCTGCGGACCTTACTGCTTTCTGGTCGCGCGGCGTAAACGCGCGTAGCGCATGTTGAACGCGGTTACCAAGCTGACCCAAAACACTCTCGGGAACATCAAGTGGATTTTGTGTCACAAAATATACCCCGACTCCCTTGGAGCGTATCAATCGCACTACCTGCTCGATTTTCTCAAGCAGCGGCTTGGGCGCTTCGTTGAACAGGAGGTGGGCTTCGTCAAAGAAAAATACCAGTTTCGGTTTCTCGGGATCGCCAATTTCTGGCAGGTGCTCAAACAGTTCAGATAATATCCACAGCAGGAACGTCGAATACAGCTTGGGCGAATTCATCAGCTTGTCGGCGGCGAGAATATTGATCATACCTCGGCCTTCGCTATTGGTCTGCATCAGATCGTTGATATCGAGCATCGATTCGCCAAAGAAGTTATTGCCCCCCTGTTGCTCAATCTCAAGCAGCGAACGCTGAATTGCCCCGATCGAGGCAGCTGAAATGTTGCCATACTGAACGGTGAAATTCTTCGCGTTGTCGCCCACAAACTGCAGCATCGCGCGAAGGTCTTTCATATCGAGCAGCAGCAGGCCGTTATCATCCGCGATCTTGAATACCAATGCCAGCACGCCCTGTTGCGTATCGTTCAGATTGAACAACCGCCCAAGCAGCAGCGGTCCCATGTCGGATATTGTTGCG
This sequence comes from Nitrosospira sp., assembly GCA_040006595.1. Taxonomy (GTDB): domain Bacteria; phylum Pseudomonadota; class Gammaproteobacteria; order Burkholderiales; family Nitrosomonadaceae; genus Nitrosospira. Next base: position 2,146 of record JBDTWQ010000183.1, on the reverse strand, counting down.
CGCACGGGATGTCCGGATTTTCCGTATATATCCCAGAACGTAACCGGACAAGCCACCCATTGCGGCTCGTCAAGTTTGAGTTGCACAAGCCGCTCCCTCATTTTTGGCGAACCCATGCCGGGAGCAGCGAGGCCCGACAAGTCGCCCTTGACGTCGGCCATGAATACCGGCACACCAATCGATGAAAATCGTTCAGCCAATACCTGTAGCGTAACGGTTTTGCCAGTGCCGGTCGCACCGGTGATCAATCCATGTCGATTGGCGAAACCGGGTAGCAGAGCAATTTCATGGCCGGAATCGGCGATCAGTAATGGTGCCGTCATAAGAAATTCCTCAGATGGTTTGATAATCCTAGATCCGGCAGTTGGACGGGGCGGAGTGTGTGGTTTTTGGGATGCGGGGCAAGGCGCAACGACGCGGAATGGCCATTCCATTCCAAGGAGTTGCAACGCCGCCATGCGCCGCAAAAACTATACAATCCGCCCCGTAGCGGACTTACCCAAAAGGTGAGGGCCAAATAGCAAAAAATATTTTTATTTATCATAGCTATAACCTGATAAATGAGCGATCAACTACCGGATTTAGGATAATTGCATCAGCATGACCAATTTATCAATTTGGCGATTTGGCATTTTACTCTCCCTCCTTACCCCGCCCAACTCGCGATCTCCAATAGCAGAAGCAGTAGAAGCCACAACACCAGGGTACGCCAAATCAAACCAACCGTACTTTGCAGAAAATCTATATCGGCTTCTTCGCCCACCCCCAATTCAGGGCGATAGTACTTACCCCCAGCCTCTCGCAATGAATCTCCCAGGAGGACCCCGAGCGCGCCAGCACCGCTGGCCAGAATGATGCCCTGGGCCTGGTCAACCCAGGATGCTGCTTGTGCACGCCAGCAATAAACCGCGTCCTCGAAATTGCCGGCGATAGCGAAGCTCACGGCGGTCGATCTTGCGGGTAGCCAATCTATAATCTCGAATGCTTTCGTGGCAAATTGTCCAAATGCGTCAGATTCCTGTTCCGTGCGACCACCCCAACGTTCGCTCAATAGGTCCGCGAGGCGATATAGCACAGGACCCAGCGGCCCCGGCAGAACGACAAAACAGAAAATTATACCGAATACATAGCGGTGCGAACGTATTAATGCCAGTTCAATGGTGATCCGCGCGATTTCCTGGCTGCTCAGCTCATCCGCTTCCACCCCGCGCCATTCCCTCAATAGTTTGCGAGCCAGAAGCAAATCACCATTCTTGAGTGCATCCTTGATTTCAGTGAATGAGTAACTGAACTGGCGAAAGCCCATGGTGATATATAGCACGAGCACATTCCACGCCCACGCCAGCAGCGGACTGAGGCCATGCAATAAATAGTAAACCCAACCTGTAAATATCAGTACCGGAACCACCGCAGCGATCCACGCAGCAACGCCATGACGACGCACGCCGGTGTTGAAATAGCGCTCCAGCGCATCGGCATAGGAGAGGAATAGCAAAATGATCCGGTTGCGATGACCCGCGGGGCGCCATTGCTCCAGCAGGAGAGCAGAGATCAATGAGAATAGGGTCATTGCAAAAGAGCCATGATTACCATTGTTAACCCGGGTTCATATATCGATAATATTATCGCAGCACCGATTTTAGTAACTTGCCCATCTCTGCCGGGTTGCGTGTTACTTTAATCCCGCACTCTTCCATCACGGCGAGCTTTTCCTGTGCTGTGCCTTTACCGCCGGAGATAACCGCACCTGCATGGCCCATACGCCTGCCCTGCGGCGCGGTCAAACCTGCGATAAACCCCACCAGTGGTTTTTTCATATTCTCCCTCACCCAACGGGCGCAATCTTCCTCGTCCGAGCCGCCAATTTCACCAACCATCAAAACCGCATCGGTTTCATCATCGTCGTTGAACAACTTCATCACATCCAGGTGCTTCAACCCGTTTACCGGGTCACCGCCGATGCCGATACAGGTTGATTGCCCTAATCCCTGCTCCATCAATTGCGCGACTGCTTCATATGTCAAGGTGCCGGAGCGTGACACTACGCCGACACGTCCCTTCTTGTGGATATAACCCGGCATGATACCAATTTTGATTTCGTCGGGCGTGATAATGCCGGGGCAGTTGGGTCCGATCAATCGGGTTT
>JBDTWQ010000182.1:0-2168 GCA_040006595.1 Nitrosospira sp. | reverse complement strand
TTGATAACATACTTTATCGAATCGATTTATCTGAAGCGCTGCGTTATCATGGCGCCCAGTTCCTCCCACTTCCTGCATGCCTGATATCGATTCATTTTTTTCCTCCAACGGTGCGCTTGCCCAATCCGTACCTGATTTCAAGGTGCGTACGCAGCAGCTGGAAATGGCGCAGGCCATCGCGGGCACTATTGCCGCACATTCCGTTCTGGTCGCCGAGGCGGGCACCGGCACAGGTAAAACCTTCGCCTATCTGGTTCCGGCATTGCTTGCAGGCGGCAAGGTAATTATTTCCACCGGCACCAAAACACTGCAAGACCAACTTTTCAACCGCGACATTCCCACCGTGCGAGCTGCGCTCAAGGCACCGGTGGTTGTGGCGTTACTGAAGGGGCGAGCCAATTACGTCTGTCATTATCATCTGGAGCGTACGCTGCAGGATGGGCGCGCCAGCCTGGTCAGCCGTGAGGAAGTAAAGTATCTGAAGCTGATCGAACGCTACGCCGGTGTTACCCAGAGCGGCGATAAGAGCGGCCTGAGTGAAGTGCCTGAAAATGCCGCGGTCTGGCAGCAGGTTACTTCCACACGCGACAATTGCCTTGGCTCCGAGTGCGCACATTACAAAAAGTGTTTTGTCATGGAAGCGCGCAAGCAGGCCCTCTCGGCGGATGTGGTTGTGGTCAACCATCATCTCTTTTTTGCCGACGTCATGCTGCGCGATGAAGGGCTTTCGGAGCTTCTCCCGGCCTGCAATACGGTGATATTCGACGAAGCCCACCAGTTGCCGGAAACCGCCAGCCTGTTTTTCGGCGAGTCGGTAAGCACCAGTCAATTGCTGGAGCTTTGCCGTGACACCGAAGCTGAAGCGCTGCGGGGAGCGAAGGATTTCGCTCCCCTCCCCCTCGCCATTGCGGCGACGGAAAAAGCAGCACGAGATTTGCGTCTGACCATCGAAGGGGAGAATACGCGTCTGCCACTGGCTGCGGTGATGAAAAATGCAGGATTCGGCAATGCGCTGGATGAATTGCTGGATAAGCTGGACGCGCTGGCGACAATGCTGGAAAGCCAGGCAGAACGCTCGGAGGGACTGGAAAACTGCTGGCAGCGCGCGCGCGAAATTGCCGGCAGCATAAAACGCTGGCGCGACCAGGCGGAAGCCGAAGGGTTCGTGCGCTGGGTGGAAGTATTCAGCCACGCATTGCAGCTCAACGCCACGCCGCTTTCCATTGCGGAAATATTCAACAAGCAGTTGAGCGGTTCTCCTCGCGCCTGGATATTCACCTCTGCAACATTATCGGTTAAGGGCGATTTTTCCCATTACAACAGCGAAATGGGCTTGAATACGGAGCCAAACACCTCGCAGTCGGCCTGTTGGGATAGCCCATTCAATTTCGCCGACCAGGCTCTGCTCTATGTGCCGACTGGTCTACCCGAGCCGAACAGCCGTGAGTACACCGAAGAAGTGGTAAAAGCCGCTCTGCCGGTATTGAAGGCCAGCCGTGGCCGCGCATTTTTCCTTTGCACTAGCCTGCGGGCGATGCAGCGCGTGCACGAGCTGCTGCTGGTGGCATTTGCACGCGAAAAACTGGAATTTCCTCTACTGGTGCAAGGCCAGGGGTCGCGCTCGCACATGCTGGAGCGTTTCCGCAAGATGGGCAATGCGGTGCTGATCGGCAGCCAATCCTTCTGGGAAGGCGTGGATGTGCGCGGCGAGGCATTGTCGCTGGTGGTAATCGATAAGCTGCCCTTCGCGCCGCCCGACGACCCGGTTCTTTCGGCACGTATCGAAAAAATCAATAAGGAAGGGCGCAACGCCTTCATGGAATATCAACTGCCGCGTGCCGTCATCAATCTGAAGCAAGGCGCGGGACGGCTGATCCGCGACGAGGCCGACCGTGGCGTACTGATGATCTGCGATCCGCGCCTCATTACCAAATCCTACGGCAAGAAAATCTGGCAAAGCCTGCCGCCCATGAAGCGCACGCGTGAATTGAGGGAGGTGGAGGAGTTTTTTACCCAGAGTAATGAGGTCGTGCGAAGGAATGACTGATATAAACGTAGCGGGATATTCAGACTCGTAACTGATACTGTCCTGACACGCTCTCAGCCAGGTCAAATGCCGATATGCAATAGTATGAAAATACAAAAGGAGTCCAAGTGCATACAAACTG
>JBDTWQ010000181.1:0-2039 GCA_040006595.1 Nitrosospira sp. | reverse complement strand
GCCCGGAAACGGCGTTGTCATCAGATCAGTTTCCATGCGAATGGAAAAAGCCAACAGGTTACCTTATAGTGCGGCGATTCTCTTCAGATAAATGTAAACAAAATACACCGCTAGAACATGAAGCCTACAAGCACCTTATATATCGTCGCCACACCCATCGGAAACCTGCGCGACATCAGTCTGCGAGCGTTGGATATATTGGCAGCGGTGGATGTAATCGCGGCGGAAGATACCCGCACTACTGCGCATCTACTGACGCATCACTCCATCACAAAAAAGATGATGGCATTACACCAGCACAACGAACGCGCCACGGCAAAAAAAATCGTGAATTTGCTCGCCCAGGGCAATTCCGTTGCCCTTGTTACCGATGCAGGTACGCCGGGCATATCGGATCCCGGGGTCATACTGGTAAACACGGTGCGAGATCACGGTTACAAGGTGGTGCCGATTCCTGGCGCCAATGCGGCGGTGTGCGCTCTGTCAGCAGCGGGAATTGCTGCGCCCCATTTTCTGTTTTACGGTTTTCTCCCTGCCAGCGCCGGGCCGCGCAGACGCGAATTGGAGGGATTAAAATCGCAGCCATATACTCTGGTGTTTTACGAAACGCCTCACCGCATTCTTGAGTGCGTGGCCGCTTTGGCCGAAGTGCTAGGTACGCATCGCCAACTTGTTATCGCCAGAGAACTGACAAAATTATTCGAGACCATCCACATTTGCACACTGGATAATGCGCTCGCATGGCTGCAAGCTGACACTAACCGCCAAAAGGGCGAATTCGTATTGCTTTTATCCGGAGCGGAAGTTCAGAAAGAAGAGGGACTTAGTGATCAGACCCAATATACGCTGAAATTATTATTGCAAGAACTGCCGCTGAAACAGGCAGTCAGACTTGCCATGGACATAACCGGTGAAAGTAGAAATATGCTGTACGCCCAGGCGCTAGCGCTAAAAAAGGAGACAAATGAAAAAAAATAAGAAGACAATCTCCGTATATGCTGTACCTCAATCTCCGGGCGGAAAAGTCATGCGCAGGATCTCGGCAAACGATAGCTCAACGGCTCCTATCTTTGATACCCTGCGGGTCTTCGGTTATAATTGATATGTCGCATAGTTACAGCTTAACCGGTTCTTGCGAACGTGGGTAGTCCCCACTGACATCTAAATATTTTTGGAGATATCGACTATGAAAACACCTGCTACCTTTTATCATGCTGGCTGTCCTGTATGTGTCGAGGCCGAGCGTCAGATTGCTGATGCGCTGGATCCCACCCGCTATGATGTGGAACTCGTACATCTCGGCGAGCACGCGGATCGTATCGCAGCTGCTGAGGCGGTTGGCGTGAAGTCGGTGCCGGCTATCGTAATTAACGGAGCACCTTTCCACATTAACTTTGGCGCTCCGCTTTCGGCGTTGAAGTCCTAATTGCGGAGAATGGCGGACGGATATGTCCGCCATTCCCGTAAGATTTCATTTCTCATGTGTATAACGGATCAGACTGACAAAATATCCATAAACCGGAGTTTGAACCGGTACATCACTATCTTTAGAGTTCGTTTATTCCTTGAGTTAGGGGATTCTTAACATGACGGACTGCCCGACAATGATCAGATCCCTGATGTCTACCATGAGCGGATGATAGCGCCGCCGTATGCGAGCGGAATATATGTTACTTTCCTCCTCAACATGGTCCGGCACTATGGGTCAACGACTTTACTGTAGGAGAAATTATGGAACTCATTCTATGGCGTCACGCGGAAGCTGAGGACGGTGTGCCTGACAGCGCACGTAAGCTTACCGACAAAGGATTAAAACAGGCGCAGGTTATGGCTGAATGGCTTAAACCACGATTGCCGAAAAACACGCGCATTATAGTAAGCCCCACCAAGCGCACTCAGCAGACCGCAGCAGCGCTTGGAGACGATTATGAAACCGCTAAGGAAATTGGAACAAGCGCCTCGGCAAAATCAATTCTCGCCGCTGCCGGCTGGCCGGATGCTAAAGGCGCAGTTGTGGTGGTAGGCCATCAGCCTACGCT
>JBDTWQ010000180.1:0-3869 GCA_040006595.1 Nitrosospira sp. | reverse complement strand
ACCCGTAAACAAACGGGTTTTTTATTGCCCGCCCTCACATGCGGGTTTTTTGTGTAGTTCCCAAACCCGCTTATGCGGGTATTTTTTTGTCCAATACAAAAATCGCCTCGTGTGATTTTTTTCCTATCTGCCCGCCTTGCGCGGGTTTTTTATTTGTACCCGCCCCGAGCGGGTTTTTTTATAGGCACGTAAATGATCAGCACCCCAGCGATTACAGCAATAGTAATTGCCGTCCTTGTCGCCCTTGCCTTTAGCGGCGGATTCGCACTTAGCGACTGGCGGATGGCATCACGCATACAACAGCTCAATTCCAATAACGCAGTGCTATCGGCGGCAAACGATAGATGCGCTACCGATATCCAATCCGCACATATGGCGATGGATGCGCTGACAGCAGCTGCCGCCACGAGGGAAAAGGCTGCGGCCAAGGCGATGCGGGGTGCGGCAACGGCTGCGGCAGAGCATACCAGCAACGCTAAAAAAATACGGTCTCTTCCGCCAGTGACGCCTGAGAAGCAATGCGAAGTGATCAGCACGGAGCAAGTAAAGTATGTACGGAGCCGTCGTCAGAATTAGCGTTCTGCGGCATTACTCGTTGCACATGAATTGTATCGTTTCACCCCCAGTTTATTCATATTGACTCTCACATGCCGATATCTATGACGTACCGTATCAGCCTGGCGCTGGCGCCATTTATGATTGCATTGGCGGGTTGCGCCGGGAAACCCGTTATTCAGACACAGGTGATCGAGAAACCGGTCGCCGTCTTATGCCGTGTGGAAACCCCCGCAGAGTGCAAATCAGCCTATGCGGTTGACCGCATATCCCCAAAGGATAATGCCTTGACGATCAACCGTGCGCTACGTGCCGAGATAGAGGAACGATGGGCATGCGAGATTAAATTGCTTGCAGCGGTCAAGGGATGCAACAGCATGCCGCTGAAAGAATTGAACCTGAATCATGAGTGAGCGTGAATCGTCTGCGAAGACAGCGGGGAGGCGGGCAAACACAGCATCATCAGGCAAAAAAAGGGGGGCCCCGACAATAAAGACTCCCGAGTTGCTGGAGGCGATTTGTGCCGGCATTTCGCTGGGCAAATCGGCGCGGGCGATGTGTGTCGAAGCCGGTATCAGCCAAAGGGTGTTATGGAACTGGCTCGCGAGCGATACAGAACTTATGAAGCAATACCTCCGTGCCAAGGAGCTTTGCGTTGACGCTTATGCTGAAGAAATTATCGAAATTTCCGACGATGGGTCAAGAGACACTTATACCGACGAGAAGGGAAAAGAGGTAATAGATCGCGAGGTAATCGCGCGCTCCCAGCTGCGCATTGATGCGCGCAAGTGGTATGCATCAAGACTGGCGCCAAAAAAATACGGCGACAAATTGTCGGCCATGCAGGATGGCGGCGATATGGGCAAGCCAGTCGTACACAGGGTCGAGGTGACCTTTATCACCGTCTCCGCTGCTGCCGCCGGCAAGTAGGCAAAAACATCTTGATTCCTGAATATTCAATAACGGCATGACTGTGCACAGGGCGGAATTTCCTGAAAAACTCCGGTTCCTGTTCGACGCGGCAAGATACAAGATTTTATACGGTGGCCGTGGTGGCGCGAAATCATGGGGTGTTGCCAGGGCATTACTGATACAGGCCGCAGCAACTCCATTACGCATTCTATGCGCGCGTGAGTTCCAGAATTCGATTGCCGAGTCGGTGCATCACTTGTTGCAATCCCAGATTGCTGCAATCGGCCTGGAATCGTTTTACGAAGTGCAGAACAACGTCATTCTCGGAAGGAATGGCTCCGCGTTTTTATTTGCCGGGCTGCGCAATAACGTTACCAAAATAAAGTCATTCGAGGCCATTGACCGGGCTTGGGTGGAAGAAGCCCAGACGGTAAGCAAGTCAAGCTGGGATACGCTTATTCCGACTATCCGCAAGAACGGCTCGGAAATTTGGGTCACATACAACCCGGAGCTGGAAACCGACGAAACTCACCAGCGCTTTGTGATTAATCCGCCGGTGGGCGCAGTAGTGGTGAAGATCAACTGGGATGACAATCCGTGGTTCCCGGAAACGTTACTGCGGGAAAAGGACGACTTGAAAGACAGGGATCCCGATGCTTACCAGAATATCTGGGAAGGTCATTGCCGCGTGACGCTGGACGGCGCGGTTTACGCCAGGGAGCTGAGACTGGCACAGGAAGAGAGCCGCATACGAAGCGTACCTTATGACGCCGCGAAACCGGTGCATACCTTTTTCGACCTGGGATGGGCAGACAACACCAGTATATGGTTTGCGCAGACTGTCGGCGGCGAACTCCGATTAATCGATTATTACAGCAACAACCAGATGCCAATACAACATTACATCACCGTGCTACAGGATAAAGGATATTTGTATGGCATGGATTGGCTGCCCCATGATGCCAGGGCCAAAACCTTGGCCACCGGCCGAAGCGTAGAAGAAATCATGCTTGCGGCCGGGCGCAAAGTGAGGATAGTGCCGAATCTATCCATTTCTGACGGGATTAACGCTGCCAGAACGATATTCAACCGGTGCTATTTCGATGAGGCGAAGTGCGCCGAAGGATTGCAAAGCTTGCGGCATTACCGGTTCGACGTCGATCCCGGCACAAAGCAGCTCAGCGGCAGGCCACTGCATGATCACCATAGCCATGCAGCCGACGCGTTCAGGTATTTTGCCGTGTCTACCGAAGACGATAAACCCACTGGCAGTGCGCGGGGTATCAGCATGAAAGGCTGGCGCGCATGATCGAGTCGTCAATCACCGCGGATATATCGGTCGAGGCATACGACAGGATCAGCCGCGAACTGCGCAATCAGCCGAAATGGCGGCTTGATTCGGATACGGATTGCGACTATTACGACGGCGCTCAGACCAGTGTAGAGGTGATCCAGCGGCTAAAGGAGGCTGGCATTCCCCCCCAGGACTCGAATCTGATCAAGCCGACTATCAATGCCGTGCTGGGGATTGAGGCACGCAGCCGCACGGATTACAAGATTACGTCCGACGACGAGCAGCAAGCCGAGATTGCCGAGGGGTTATCAGCAAGAATCAAAGAGGTTGAAACGGAGTCCAGGGCGGACAGGGCCATGTCCGATGCTTACTCCAGCATGATCCGCGCCGGGGTTGGATGGGTTGAAGTTTCCCGCGAATTCGATCCGCTCAAGTATCCGTATCGGGTGCGGGAGATCCATCGCAACGAAATCTGGTGGGACTGGACGTCGAAGGAGCCCGATCTGTCCGACGCGCGTTATTTGCGGCGCGATAAATGGGTTGACCGTGCGCAGGCCGCGAGGATGTTCCCGGACCAGGCAGAGCTTATCGGCAACAGCTGGAGCGGATGGAACAATCTGGATGTGTATGAAGGCTCCGACACACGCATGGCCCGCGCTTACGAAATCGAGCAGGCATGGGGGCATGGCCAGGAAGATTATCTTAACCGGAGCTCGGGAATGGTGCGTTTATCCGAGTTGTGGTACAGGCATCTTGAGGATTCCTACGTGCTCGCATTGCCGGATGGCAAATCCATCGAATACCGTGAAGACAATCTGTATCACCAGGCTGCGGTAAGCAGGGGCTTGGTACAGGTTCAGAAAGCCCTGCTTCCCAGAATGCGCGTGGCGATCTGGCTGGGGCCGCATAAATTGATGGATGTGCCAAGCCCGTTACCGCATCGTGAATTTCCATATGTTCCATTCTGGTGTTTCCGCAAGGACCGCAGCCGGACCCCATATGGATTGATACGCGATATGCGCGGCCCGCAGGATCAGATTCTTGATCTGGATATTCTGCTGTATGAAGTCCTGAACTCGGTAAAAGTCGAGGTGGATAACGATGCGCT
>JBDTWQ010000179.1:0-2532 GCA_040006595.1 Nitrosospira sp. | reverse complement strand
TGTCACGGTATTCGACAATTTTTGCAATAGTCATCCCGAGGCATTGGCTCGGGTGGAACGTATCACCAGTAAAAAGCTGCATCTTGTGCAGGGCGATAGCCGCGATCGTGCTACGCTGGTAGCAGCCCTGCGCGAGAGCGGAGCGAGCGCGGTAATTCACTTCGCTGGCCTCAAGGCGGTGGGAGCGTCTGTCAAACAGCCGCTAGCTTACTATGACAACAACGTTGTTGGCACCCTTCGCTTGCTGGAGGCAATGGACGAGTGCGGAATACGAACCCTGGTGTTCAGTTCCTCCGCAACGGTTTATGGTGATCCGCAGCGACTGCCGCTAACTGAAGACCACCCGCTTTCTGCAACTAATCCCTATGGACGCACAAAGCTGATGGTTGAGGAGATTTTGCGGGACCTGCACCGCAGCGATTCCTCCTGGCGCTGTGGTATCCTGCGTTATTTTAACCCGGTGGGCGCCCATGCCAGCGGCCTGATCGGGGAAGATCCACGGGGTATTCCTGATAATCTGATGCCTTTCGTGGCTCAGGTGGCGGTAGGACGGCGAGAATATCTTAACGTATGGGGGAATGATTACCCTACCCCGGATGGCACCGGTGTCCGGGACTACATCCATGTGGTGGATCTGGCACTGGGCCACCTTAAAATATTGGAAGCTCTGGGTTCTCCGAAGCGGCAAGGCCAGTCCGGATGTCTGACAGTAAATCTGGGCACTGGCACGGGTTACAGCGTGCTGGATATGGTGCATGCTTTTGAACAAGCGAGTGGACGACCGGTTCCTTACAGGATTGCCCCCCGGCGTCCTGGTGATATAGCCTCCTGCTATGCCGATCCAAAGCTGGCACTGGATTTACTCGGTTGGCGAGCAGAGCGTGGGTTAGACGCTATGTGTGCGGACGCCTGGCGCTGGCAGAGCGAAAATCCTGAAGGATATGAGAGTTGAGAACCGGAGACAATGCGGATATCCATGTTCCAAACAATTTTGGGGGTTCAAGACTGTCGGAAGGAAGGCAGAATGGATGTTTCTGGTTAGGCAAATTCGGATTTAGCAGATAAGATACAAGATACATCGCTCTAATTGAAAATTTCCATGCAATCATTAATTCCAGTTGTACTCTCCGGAGGTTCCGGTACGCGTCTGTGGCCGCTCTCCCGCGAGAAATATCCGAAACAGCTCTTACCGCTCATTGGGGAGGATTCTTTATTGCAGGCCACTGTACGTCGTATGGAGGGGTTGGCAGACGTACAGCTTGGGGCGCCATTAGTAGTTTGCAACGAAGAATATCGTTTTGTGATAGCCGAACAACTGCGGTTAATGGGCAAGAAAGGCACGATCCTGCTTGAACCCATTGGACGCAATACGGCACCCGCACTAACTCTGGCAGCTCTGGCCGCGATGCGTGAAGGGGACGACCCGATTCTACTGGTGACGCCAGCGGACCACGTAATTTTAGATATAACGAGTTTTCAGAAGATGGTGCGTAAAGGTATGACGCTTGCGGCTGAAGGCGCGGTGATTACCTTTGGCATCAAGCCGGATTCACCTGAAACGGGCTACGGTTATATTCAGTCTGGCGAGCCGTTTGGTAACGACGGGGCTTACCGCATAGCGCGCTTTGTTGAGAAGCCGGATGCTGCCACGGCGCAAACTTATCTTGATGCCGGTTCTTATTTTTGGAATAGCGGCTTATTTATGTTGCGGGCGTCAGTATGGCTCTCGGCTATCGGTGTTTGCCGGGCGGATATTCTGGCAGCTTGTCGCGCGGCTTGGGATCAGGGTTCGGCCGATGGCGATTTTTTACGCGTGAGCAAAGAAGCGTTTGCGCAGTGTCCGAATGATTCAATCGACTATGCAGTGATGGAGCGTCTTGCCGCCGGCGGGGCTTCGTTGCCGGTTGGTGTGGTCATCCCGCTCTCGGCGGGTTGGTCTGACGTTGGCGCGTGGGATTCCCTATGGGAAGTGTTGCCCAAGGACCATCAGGGCAATGTATCGCAGGGCGACGTGATGCTGCATGACTGTCATAACATGCTGGTTATGTCGGGAAGCCGCTTGGTAGCATGTGTGGGGGTGGAGGATATGGTGGTAATTGAAACGCCGGACGCCATCCTGGTCGCCCATATGAGCAAGACCCAGAACGTGAAGAAAATTGTCGATAGCCTCAAGCGCGAGGGAAGACCAGAGGGGCAACTACACCGCAAGGTCTTTCGTCCTTGGGGCTGGTATGATGGAGTGGATGCCGGCGAACGTTTTCAGGTGAAGCGCATCGTCGTCAATCCGGGCGCCGCCCTTTCGCTACAAATGCATCACCACCGCGCGGAACATTGGATCGTGGTACGCGGTACGGCACAGGTTACACGCGGTGATGCAAGCTATCTGGTATCCGAAAATGAATCCACTTTCATTCCGTTAGGTACGCGCCACCGTTTGGAGAACCCCGGCTGTGTGCCGCTCGAAATGATCGAGGTACAATCGGGTTCATATTTGGGTGAGGATGATATTGTACGTTTTGAGGATGTTTACGG
>JBDTWQ010000178.1:0-14062 GCA_040006595.1 Nitrosospira sp. | reverse complement strand
TGGCCTTCAAAATCGTCAAAATCTATCCTCACCCAGTCGCATTTTGCTTCGATTCTTCAAGCCCGACAGGCTACTAGAAAACATGTTCATGAAAGATACGCTGGCAAACTGATTTTCCGTCAAGTCTTCGATTGCTCGCCAATGTCATGTCTCGCATAGCTGGCCGGCCTTTCGTATTTATGCATCTATAACTCCATAGTCGACTCTTTCCGGCCGTCATGAAGTAACTGACGATCCCTCGTGATGCACTTCGGGACAGCAACCCTCCTGGCTTGACTTGTTATACTTGACTAAATCTATCAAGTATCTTATAGTTGACTAAATCAGTCATGTATTGACTGTACTGGTTATGTTTAATATCTCTATTCAATTGAATCAAAAGAGTAAAGAGGAGTTTATCATGAGGTTAACAACCAAAGGACGGTTTGCAGTAACGGCGCTGCTGGATCTTGCAATGCAGCGTAGCAGTCATCCTGTGACGCTAGCTGAAATCAGTCAGCGTCAACAAATCTCGCTATCTTATCTTGAACAATTGTTTGCCAAACTACGCCAGCGTTCACTTGTCGAGAGTGTGCGAGGTCCGGGCGGCGGCTATTGCCTCGCCAGGGACATGGCGCAAGTGTCGATTGCCGAGATTATTCTTGCGGTTGATGAGCCCATCGACTCAACTCAATGCAGCGGAAAAGAAAACTGCCACAATGACAAAAAGTGCATGACTCACGACTTATGGATAAAGCTTAATGATCTTATTTTTGATCACCTTGGCGCGATAACGCTGAAACAACTGGTTGATGAGCAGAAAGCTCGACAGAATGGTGTTGTGCAAATGCTGGACATGCGGAAGGTCATGACCGAACGTGAACGCGTCGTGCCGGAACGCGAACATCGCGCATTTTTGGCTTGATTTGATACAGATGGCCCATATTTATTTCGATCATCATGTGTGGATGGTAACTGGAGGATGATGATGTCGATAACCCTAACAGAAAAGGCGGCTAAACAAATCCAGAAACAGCTTGCAAAGCGCGGTAAAGGACTGGCCTTGCGCATTGGCGTGAAGAAAGTAGGTTGCTCTGGTTTTGCCTACACATTCGACTATGCTGACGAAATTCGTGTAGACGATCAGATATTCGAATCTCATAACGCTAATGTGGTAATTGATACAGGTAGTTTGCCGTTCCTTGATGGATCCCGCGTTGATTTTGTCAGGGACGGACTCAATGAATCGTTCAGGTTCGACAATCCCAACGTTGATAACACATGTGGCTGTGGCGAAAGCTTTAGCCTGAAAGAACCAGTCAAGGTTTAGCTGCTCAGAAGCAGGGATAAAAAGGGTATTACCAGTACGAGGGCATGGGTTCGAGGGTACGGCGGTAGCGAAAGGTGTAAAAGAATTTCGAGTAACGGGTTCGAAGGTTTTCTTCGACGTGAACGATATTGGAGTAAATCTAATGAGCGCAGCATTACAAAATCTGGTCAATCAGCCTTATAAGCACGGTTTTGTTACCGAAATCGAGTCCGATGTCGCGCCAAGAGGACTCAGTGAAGACACTATTCGTCTGATTTCAGCCAAGAAGAATGAACCTGCGTGGTTGCTTGAATTTCGGCTCAAAGCATATCAGCAATGGCTGAAGATGGAGGAACCAAAATGGCCGAACGTTAAATATCCGAAAATTGATTTTCAGGCGATCAGTTACTACTCAGCGCCAAAGCCGAAGCAGAAATTGAGCAGCATGGACGAGGTCGATCCCGAGTTGCTGCGTACCTTCGAGAAACTTGGGGTGCCGATGCACGAGCGAGCCGCTCTCGCCGGCGTCGCTGTCGACGTGATTTTCGACAGCGTATCGGTAGCGACTACGTACAAGCAGAAGCTTGCCGAGGTCGGCATTACTTTCTGTTCGATTTCGGAAGCCGTCCAGATGCATCCCGATGTGGTGAAACAGTACCTCGGCACTGTAGTGCCAGTGGGCGACAATTACTACGCGGCGCTCAATTCGGCAGTCTTTACTGACGGTACATTCTGCTTCATCCCTAAAGGCGTCAAATGCCCGATGGATCTGTCAACCTACTTTCGTATCAATACTGAGGAATCGGGGCAGTTCGAGCGTACCTTGATTATCGCGGAGGAAGGGGCGTCGGTCTCATACCTTGAAGGTTGTACTGCACCCAAGTTCGATACCAATCAATTGCATGCGGCGGTGGTCGAACTGGTCGCGCTTGACAACGCCGACATCAAATACTCAACGGTGCAGAACTGGTATGCAGGTGA
Organism: Nitrosospira sp.; assembly: GCA_040006595.1. Classification (GTDB taxonomy): domain Bacteria; phylum Pseudomonadota; class Gammaproteobacteria; order Burkholderiales; family Nitrosomonadaceae; genus Nitrosospira. The sequence continues at coordinate 11,793 of JBDTWQ010000178.1, read as the reverse complement.
CGAAAACGGCTTGGGTGGTATCTACAATTTTGTCACCAAGCGTGGCTTGGCCAAAGGCGTTAATTCCCGCGTTTCGTGGACCCAGGTTGAAACGGGTTCGGCAATTACGTGGAAATACCCTTCCTGCGTGCTGCAGGGCGATAATTCGGTCGGTGAATTCTATTCCGTAGCGGTCACCAACCATTATCAGCAGGCCGACACCGGCACTAAGATGATTCACCTCGGCAAAAATACTCGCAGCACCATAGTCAGCAAAGGTATCTCGGCCGGTCATTCCAATAACAGTTACCGCGGATTGGTCAGAATTGCGCCTACCGCCACCGGTGCGCGCAATTATTCGCAATGCGACTCGATGCTGATCGGCGACCAGTGTGCGGCTAATACCTTTCCCTACATTCAGGTTCGCAACCACAGCGCCAAAGTCGAGCACGAGGCATCGACGTCAAAGATCGGTGAAGATCAGTTGTTCTACTTTGCGCAACGCGGCATCGGCAACGAGGAGGCTGTATCGATGATTATTAATGGATTCTGCAAGGATGTATTTCAACAGCTGCCAATGGAGTTTGCGGTCGAAGCGACCAAGCTGCTAGGCTTCAAGCTCGAAGGGAGTGTCGGATGATTTATCAGGACAGCAAAACGCTACTTGAAGTGCGTGGGTTGCGGGCGACCGTTAATGGTATCGAGATACTCAAAGGTATTGATCTGACAGTTAGAAGCGGTGAAGTTCATGCAATCATGGGAACGAACGGTTCAGGCAAAAGCACGTTCGCAAAGGTACTCGCTGGTCACAACGCATATAAAGTCACTGGCGGTTCAGTGACATTCGAAGGCAACAATCTGTTTGATCTTGAGCCGGAGGAACGTGCACGCGCCGGCGTATTTCTGGCTTTCCAGTATCCGATCGAGATACCCGGCGTCGCTAACAGTCATTTCTTGCGTCTTGCTTACAACACCGTACAAGCGCAGCGTGGAAAAGAGGAGCTTGACCCGCTTGAGTTTGAGGACTTTGTGCGTGAGAAAATGAAATTGCTTGAGATGAATCCGGATTTTCTTGATCGTGGCGTCAATGAAGGTTTCTCCGGTGGAGAGAAAAAAAGAAACGAAATATTACAGATGGCGCTGCTTGAACCACGACTGGCAATTCTCGACGAGACCGACTCCGGTCTTGATATAGATGCGCTCAGGATTGTCACAAGTGGCGTGAACCAGCTTGCTAACAAGGATAATGCAATTATATTGGTCACGCATTATCAGCGTCTGCTTAACTATATCGTGCCGGATTACGTGCACGTGATGGAGTCTGGCCGCATCATCAAGACTGGCGGTAAAGAGCTTGCGCTTGATCTTGAGTCGCGTGGTTACGATTGGGTGGGCGTCGAACAACGTGCTGCAGCCGGAGCATGAGCGTGAGCATGGTTACCGGCAGCAGCTATCTCGAAAGCCTGCTTCAGGGGCGGCCACAACTGCCATCAACCCCCCTGGCATGGCTCAATCAGTTGCGGGCCAATGCGGTCGATCGTGTCGGTGTCCTGAAAGTGCCGACTACGCGCGACGAGGAATGGCGTTTTACCGATATTTCTCCACTCGCCAAGCTGTCATTTCAGCCCGTGCATGCTGTGTCGTCATTGCAGATTGCCGACGTCGAACATTTTTATATTGAAGAAGCAGCAACCCGGCTCGTGTTCGTCGATGGTGCCTACGCGCCGGAGTTATCCACGCAGTCGAATGGGGTCGAAGACGCAGGCTTGATAGTTACGAATCTGCCGTCCGCGGCAGCTGCGCACGCAGCTGCAATAGAGCCGCATCTCGGCCGCCATGCCGCGTTCGAGGACAATGTGTTTACCGCGCTTAATACAGCGTTTCTGCATGACGGAGCGCTGATCATCGCGCAGCATAATGCAGCGGTTGATAAGCCGGTGCATCTGCTGTTTATCGCGACGCAAAAGGAGACGGCAAGCCATCCGCGCTGTCTGTTGATTGCCGAATCCGGCAGTGCGGTAACGGTCATCGAGGACTATGTTTCGTTGCAGAAAGAAGCTTATGTAACGAATGCGGTGACTGAAATCGTGCTTGCCGATAATGCTCAGGTTAACCACATCCGGATTCAGCGCGACAGCACAGAGGCATTTCACATTGCAAGCTGCGCAGTGTCGCTGGCGCGCGCAAGCCGCTATCGATCAGTCAGTATCGCCCTTGGTGCGCGTATTTCGCGCTATAACCTGGACGCGTTGCTTGCTGCCGAGGGGGTCGAGTGCACCATTGACGGGCTGGCATTGATCACCGGACGCCAGCTCGCTGATACGCATACCTGCATCGACCACGCAAAACCGCATGGTACAAGCTGGCAGTCACATAAATGTATCGTCGACGGTGCTGCGCACGCGGTGTTTAACGGAAAGATCATGGTACGTCCAGGTGCACAGCGCACGGATTCTTCGCAGTCGAGCCGCAACTTGTTGCTGAATGCCAAAGCGCGGGTCGATACCAAGCCGCAGCTGGAAATTTTTGCGGATGATGTGAAATGTGCCCACGGGGCAACCGTGGGTCAGCTCGATAATGAGGAGGTATTTTATCTCAAGAGCCGTGGATTATCCGAGATCACGGCGCGCAATTTATTGACTTATGCATTCGGTGCTGAAATCATCGACCGCATATCCGTTGCGTCGCTCAAACACCGACTTGAACAGACGGTGCTTGAGCAAACTCAAAGAAACTGAACCATGAAACTTGTAGAGTCTGCTTTGGAACCGCAATTTGCCTCGATATTCGATATAGAGCATGTCCGCGCTGATTTTCCGATCTTAAAGCTCCAAGTGGACGGCAAACCGCTGGTTTATCTCGACAATGCGGCATCCAGCCAGATGCCGCAGCCAGTGATCGACCGTCTGGTGCGCTACCAGACCACACAACATGCCAATATCAATCGTGGCGTGCATTATTTGTCAGAAACGGCTACCGCCGAATACGAGGAATCGCGCCGCAAACTGCAGCGCTTTATCAACGCGCACGAAGATAGGGAGGTCATCTTCACCAGTGGCACTACGGATGGGATCAATTTGGTGATGCACGGCTATGGCCGTAAGTTTATCGGCGCGGGTGACGAGATCATTCTGACCACGCTTGAGCACCATTCGAACATAGTCCCTTGGCAGATGCTGGCGGAAGAGAAAGGTGCAAGAATCCGTGTCGTTCCTATCAACGATGCAGGTGAACTTCTTGTCGACGAGTATGAGAAGCTGTTTAATGAGCGCACGAAATTCGTCGGCGTGATGCATGTGTCGAACGCGCTCGGTACTATCAATCCTATCAAATCCATGATTGCGTTCGCGCATGCGCGTGGTGTCCCGGTGCTGATCGATGGAGCGCAGGCTGTACCGCACATGAGAGTCGATGTGCAGGATCTCGACTGCGATTTCTATACCTTTTCAGGGCATAAGCTGTGCGGCCCAACCGGCATTGGTGTTCTCTATGGCAAGGCCGAGCTGCTTGAACGCATGCAGCCATTCAAGGGTGGCGGCGATATGATTTTGTCGGTGACGTTCGAAAAAACGACCTACAATACCATCCCGCACAAATTTGAGGCCGGTACCCCCCCAATTGCAGCAGCGATTGGACTTGGCGCTGCGGTTGATTATTTATTGGCGCTCGGTATGGATGCGATTGCCGCGCAAGAATTTGAGCTGCTCAACTATGCGACCGAACAGATAAGCCGTGTGCCGGGTGTCCGTATTATTGGCACCGCGGCAATCAAGACTGCAGTGCTGTCGTTTGAGGTTAAGGGCGTGCATCCGCATGATATTGGCACGCTCCTGAATCAGGAAGGAGTCGCGGTACGTACCGGACACCATTGCGTGCAGCCAGTGATGCTGCGTCTCAAGGTGCCGGCAACGACACGGGCCTCTTTTGCATTTTATAATACGATGGCCGAGGTCGATATATTTATCGCAGGTCTTCGCACTGTACAAAAGATTTTTACGTGATGAATACGAAATCGAAATCGCTCTATCAAGAGGTTATCCTCGATCACAACAGGAAGCCGCGCAATTACGGTACGCTGGACAAGGCAAGCCACCACGCGGTTGGCCATAACCCATTATGCGGTGACCACCTCGAGATCGCGCTTAATCTCGACGGGGAGCGCATTGAGGGCATCGCATTCCATGGTGAGTCGTGCGCCATCTGCAAGGCATCAGCCTCCATGATGACCACTGTCGTCAAAGGCAAAACGCGCACGGACGCCGAAACATTGATTCAGGAATTCCGCGATATGGCGATCGGTCAGCTCAATCCTGATAGCAATCACCATCTCGGGCGGCTCACGGTTTTTGCCGGGGTGCGGGATCTTCCGACACGCGTCAAATGTGCGATTCTGCCGTGGCATACATTGCAGGCGGCGCTCAACTCGGTGACCACGACATCGACGGAGGCTGCAGACGACCCAATGCACGCCGCGATCGGTGATGCGTGATCTGACACGAAGATAAGGAGAAGGATAAAGAGAAAATGCCTAAAATATCGGAGATAGAGGGTACGCCAAATCGGAATGCATTGAAATTCATTCTCAAGGAGCCGCTGACTTGGGGAGTGACGCATTCATACGACAATGCCGAGCAGGCGAAGGATGATCCACTCGCCGCGGCGCTGTTCGATATCGATCATGTGACCAATGTGTTTTATGTCGATCGCTGGATTACAATCACGCAGGACGGTGGCGCTGACTGGCAGGACCTGGCCCGCGAAGTCGCCGATCCGATTCGCGCCGCACCGGCGGCAAGCGCACAGTCGGCTGCCGCCGTAGCCGAGGCAAGCACTGCCATTGCCGGTTTGAGTCCCGAAGATCAGCAACGCCTTGAAGCAATCAATGAGATGCTTGATGAGGAGATACGTCCCTACCTGCAAAATGACGGAGGTGATCTCCACGTGCTCGGCCTTGAGGGTAACAAGCTGAGCGTACACTACCAGGGTGCCTGCGGTACTTGCCCGAGCTCAATCTCAGGGACGCTTAGAGGCATTCAGAATCTGTTGAGATCAATAGAGCCCGACATAGAGGTTGTTGCCATGTAGTGTAGTGCGCCTTACTTCTTACCGGAACGATTCCAGATACTCCTTCAATACCACGGCGTTATTGTAGTTGAGTTCTTTGGAACCAAAGAGAAGCGTAGCGTTTCCGACCTCAAGTTTTGCGATCAGTTCCTGTATGGCCGCGTCGTTATTCCTGAGTTCTTCCATGTATTTGCGCCGGAATACGGGCCACTTCTCAAACTCATGCTGATACCAGTGACGCAGCGCATTCGAGGGCGCTATTTCCTTAGCCCAGAAATCGATTCTGGCATCGGTCTTCGAAAGACCGCGCGGCCATAGGCGATCGACAAGGATGCGTACTCCGTCCAGAGGTAAGGGTGGCTCGTATGCGCGTTTAAGTCCAAGCTTCATCTTTATTGCAAGGCATATCGCTTGCCGTCAGCCAATTACAATTTGACCCATACGCTGAGAACCAGTTCCTTATGCTTCGAAGCGGGAGACAAGTATTCCCAAAAGGGCTTAATTCATCCGCCGATGCTCACCGGCTATAGTATTATTGGCTTCCTCATATATGCTGCTGACGCTGCGGCGTTTGATGAATAGTCCATTAAAATAATCAGATGCTCTGGATAAAATCTCTGCACATAATTTTTGTGGTGACGTGGTTCGCCGGGCTGTTTTATCTGCCGCGTCTGTTCGTCTACCATGCCATGAGCACTGATGTGATCGGTATCGAGCGTTTTAAGGTGATGGAACGCAAGCTGTTCTATGGCATCATGACTCCAAGCGCCGTGTTGACCGTCCTTTTCGGCCTGTGGCTCTGGCTGGGTTATGGGATTTCCGGCGGCTGGTTGCATGCCAAGCTTGTTTTTGTAGCAATGCTAATCGCATATCACCTTTACTGCGGCAAACTGCTTGCCGAATTCAAGTATGACCGAAACCGGCATGGTCATGTTTACTACCGCTGGTTCAACGAGATTCCAGTGATGATTCTGTTTGCCGTGGTGATACTGGTGGTGGTAAAGCCATAAAATCACTCGCCATTTCTTTATGAAGTTTCCGCAAAACAAAGCCTGTCGATCATCAGTTACTCCTGGGCAAGTTCAGGAAGCTGCGATCGTGTCTCGAGATCAATAGAAAAAGAAAACATGCAAACCATTACGGTAGGTCTTACCCGAACACCGAGTGAGCGCAGCTATCCGATACATATCGGCAGCGGTATTTTGAGCCATGCCGGACTTATTCTGAACCATCTGCCGCAGAAGCGGGTTGCAATTGTATCCAACACCACGGTAGCGCCACTTTATATGGGAATGCTGCGTGGCGCGCTGGAGAATCATGGCATCGCGTCGGTTCCGATTATTCTTCCTGACGGTGAGGAGCATAAGAACTGGCAGACGCTTAATCTCATTTTCGATGCGCTGCTGACATCCCGCTGTGAACGCAGTACTCCCATTATCGCCCTTGGTGGCGGAGTTATCGGTGATCTGGCGGGGTTCGCTGCCGCGACATATTTGCGCGGCGTACCTTTTATTCAAGTTCCGACCACGCTGCTGGCGCAAGTTGATTCTTCGGTTGGTGGCAAGACAGGTATCAACCATCCGCTCGGCAAGAATATGATCGGCGCTTTTTATCAACCCCGGGTAGTATTGGCGGATAGCGCAATACTTGATACCCTGCCTCAAAGAGAGCTGCGTGCGGGCATCGCCGAGATCATCAAGTACGGTCTTATTCGGGATCTCCCCTTCCTGGATTGGATCGAGCAGAACCTGACCAAGCTTGTTGCACGAGATTCCAACGTTCTGATCGAGGCAATACAACGAAGCTGCATGAATAAGGCGGAAGTTGTGGAAGCTGATGAACACGAAAGGGGTGTTAGGGCATTGCTCAATCTTGGACATACTTTTGGCCATGCGATTGAGAACGGAATGGGTTATGGCGTGTGGCTGCACGGTGAAGCAGTGGCGGCGGGTACGGTACTGGCGGCGGAGCTCTCACAGCGCATGCACATGATCAGCGCGGCTGACGTAAAGCGGATCCGGAAGCTATATTTACAGGCCGGACTTCCTGTTGCCGCCCCTAATCTCGGTGCGGATAAATACCTGCACCTGATGGGGCTGGACAAGAAAGTAGAAGGCGGAAAAATGCGTTTTATTCTGCTCAAGCGTATTGGCGAGGCCGTAGTCCACTCTGATGTTCCCACGGAGGTTCTCACTGCGACGCTTCGGGAATGTACCGCCGATGCATGAGCCGGTGTCTTATGCGGTATCGCCGGAAAACTCCCGCGGCCGCCGGGTGGGGGAAGAGTCTTCCCCGGGCCGTACCGCGTTCCAGCGCGACCGTGATCGCATCATCCATTCAACCGCGTTCCGCCGACTCGAATATAAGACCCAGGTTTTCGTCAATCACGAGGGCGATCTGTTTCGAACGCGGCTGACACACAGTCTGGAAGTGGCACAAATCGGCCGCTCGGTCGCCCGAAATTTACGTCTTAACGAAGACCTGGTTGAAGCTATCGCTCTGGCGCACGATTTGGGTCATACACCATTTGGTCATGCGGGGCAGGATGCGCTGAATGCCTGCATGAAAGATTACGGCGGGTTTGAACACAATTTGCAATCCCTGCGCGTGGTAGATGTGCTGGAAGAGCGCTATGGTGCATTTGACGGTTTGAACCTGTGCTTTGAAACGCGTGAAGGCATACTTAAACATTGCGCGAAGAAAAATGCTCGAAAACTTGGAGATGTGGGCGAACGCTTTCTTTCAAATCAGCGGCCCTCGCTGGAAGCGCAGCTTGCCAATCTTGCCGATGAAATCGCATACAACAATCATGATGTGGATGATGGGTTACGCTCCGGTCTCATCACGCAGCAACAACTTGAGGAGATCGGACTATTTTCCCGGCACATGGCAATGGCCAAAAAACAGTACCCTGAAATCTCAGGGAGGCGTTTGATTCATGAAACCGTCCGGCGCATGATCAATACACTGGTGGCGGATCTGATCAAGCAAAGCGCAATCAACATTGCTGATACGCATCTGGACGGTTTATCCGCGGTGCGGGCGGCACCCGTGCTGATTAGTTTCAGCGAGAAAATACTGCAGGAGCAGCAGGAACTGAAGAAATTCCTGCGCGACTATCTTTATCGGCACTACCAGGTGGCGCGCATGAGCGCCAAAGCGCATCACACTATTGAAATGCTATTTAACGCATTCCGTTCCGATATCCAGCTCCTCCCGCCGGTATATCAGACAAAATACGCGATGGATAAGCATCAGGCAATTGCTGACTACATCGCCGGTATGACCGATCGCTACGCCATTCGGGAATACAGGCGGTTGTTCGCCATCGAGGAGAACTGAGCGGAATGGTGTACTCCTTCCATACGGCAACATCAGGCGCCGGTGCCACTGAGTGCTAATAATTGCCACATAATTCATCAGGATAATGTACCCGGAAGCCAATCGCTGGTAATATCGATGGTTTGGGAAAGTGATACAAAGGATGACTTCCCGCTGAATTCCGCGATTAAGTAGGACCGATGACAAAACTGAAAAACGATACCCTCCTGCGAGCTCTGCTGCGACAACCTACCGAGTACACACCTGTGTGGCTGATGCGTCAGGCAGGGCGCTATTTGCCGGAGTACAACCAGACCCGTGCTCGAGCCGGCAATTTTCTTGCGTTGTGTAAAAATCCCGATTTTGCCACTGAAGTTACGATGCAGCCCCTGGCGCGGTTTCCGTTGGATGCCGCGATATTATTTTCGGACATTCTGACTATTCCGGATGCAATGGGCCTGGGGCTTTATTTCTCCGATGGGGAGGGCCCCAAATTTGAGCGGCCCTTACGCGAGGAATGGGAAATTCGCGCACTTACGGTGCCTGATCCCGCAGTGCATTTACGTTACGTAATGGATGCGGTTTCACAAATTCGCAAGACGCTGGATAATCAGGTTCCGTTGATCGGTTTCTCCGGCAGTCCCTTCACGCTCGCGTGTTATATGGTAGAAGGTTGCGGCGGCACCGATTTTCGTCAAATCAAAACCATGTTATACCAGCGGCCCGATTTGCTGCATCACATCCTCGACATCAATGCACAGGCGGTAACTGCCTATCTGAATGCGCAGATCGAATCCGGCGCTCAGGCAGTGATGATTTTTGATACCTGGGGTGGAGCATTGTCGCACGCTGCATATCAGGAATTTTCTTTGCGTTATATTAGCCAGATACTGGCTGGACTCAAGCGTGAACATGGTGGTGGGCGCGTTCCCAACATTGTTTTTACGAAGGGCGGCGGGTTATGGCTGGAGCGTATCGCTGACAGCGGCTGTGATGCGGTGGGGCTCGACTGGACCGTGGATATTGCTGAAGCACGCCGGCGCGTCGGTCACAAAGTCGCGCTGCAAGGGAACCTCGACCCTGCTGTGCTGTTTGCTTCACCGGAAGTCATCGCTGCGGAAGTGGAGAAAATTGTTGCGGGCTACGGCAACGGCCATGGCCACGTGTTCAATCTGGGGCATGGCATTTCCCAGTTTACCCCACCTGAGAGCGCGTCGACGCTGGTGGAGGCCGTCCATAGTATCAGCCGAAAATATCACCAGCACTAGTTTTTATAAATATAAAAAAGACTACAACGACACTTCTTTCAGAATGTGCTAATTTATTAGCGCTGGTATTTCAGAAGCCTCGTTGATTGGTAGCGGAATGTGGCGATTGGTGTGGGGATTCCGCAGTAATTCACGCAGTGGTCAAAGAAATTTTCCTGCGGATGAAAAGGCATGAAACAGTTTGGTTGAGCTTTCGTTATCTTATAATTTTCGCTAGGGCCTTCTTGTGCACATACTTATTATTGAGGACGATCCGGCGATTGCCACAAACCTTTATGATTTTCTGGAGGCCCGTGGTCATAGTGTCGACGCCGCCGCCGACGGCATTACCGGTCTTCATCTCGCAGTGACGCAGCGATTTGACGGTATTCTGCTCGATCTTGGCTTGCCGGGTATGGACGGTATCACACTTTGTCGAAAGCTTCGCCAGGAAGCGAATCTCGACACGCCCGTGCTGATGCTGACTGCGCGCGATACGCTAACGGACAAGCTGAAAGGTTTTGATTGCGGGGCGGACGACTATCTGGTCAAACCATTCGCGCTGAAAGAAGTCGAGGCGCGCCTGGTGGCGATGCACAAACGGCACGGAGGGAAGGTTACCAGCCGCACGCTGGAAAGCGATGATCTTTCATTCGATCCAAAAACGCTGTCGGTCCTTTTTGCTGGCGCGGCCGTAAAATTGCCACCAAAATGCATCCGCCTACTGGCACTCATGATGGGCGAGCCGGGACGCGTATTCAGCCGTAGAGAATTGGAATCGGAAGTATGGGGAGATGCGCAAGGAACCAGCGACACCTTGCGCAGCCATATGCACGAATTACGCCGCGCATTAACCCGAGCGGGGGGCTATGATCCGATCGAAACCGTTCATGGTCTCGGGTACCGCCTTATTTCACGTGCCCGGGTTTAAGCGCGGCCTTAGGCTGCGTGTAGCGCTCGCATTTGCGGTGTTCTGCATAGTTGTCGTCGGAACGCTTGGTATCAGCCTTTATATCGCTTCTGACGATATCGAGGAGGCACATATCGAGCAGATCATTCAAACCGAGATGGATTATCTCCTCCAGCGCTATCGCGAGCGTGCTGACTTTGTACCACAGGTCGGATCCAATCTCGAAAAATACATCGTCCATGATTCCGCTGAGGAATCCCATTTACCCCCTTATTTGAGGGGACTCAACTACCGGCGCCACAAGGTATTCCGGGGTCCCGAGGAAATTCGCGTCGCGGTGCGGCACGTCGATGGTGTCAAATTTCTTGTTGCCTACGAAATCGGGCTACACGACCAGCGGCAACAGGAACTTAGGCTTCTTATCGTGTTGTCCCTCCTCTCGGTGGTCGGAGTCGCGCTCGTAGTGGGATATTTGCTTGCTGGTTTGCTCGTCAAGCAAGTCACCGACCTCGCGGAGCGGGTAAGGCATCTTGCGCCCGGCGATGTGCAGGGCGCAACAATGATACAACCGGGGCAGGACGAGGAAGTGGCACAGCTCGCCCACGCATTGGACGATTATCAAAATCGTATTACCCGCATGCTGCGGCGTGAGCAGGAGTTCACTGCCAATGTAAGCCACGAACTGCGCACCCCAATTACCACGATTCTGACGAGTTGTGAGCTTCTGGCTACCGAGCCAAATCTCTCCGAGAGGGCGCGCGTTCGCATTGGGATGATAGAAGCCGCGGCGACTCGCATGGGTGAGCAATTACAGGCCTTGCTATTCCTTGCTCGTGAACAGGCTCTCGGCATTATGGAACCTGTTGCGCTTGCCGAGTGCGTTTACGACGCGGTGGAACCCGTATGCACGGAAATCTATCGAAAGCGCCTCATTTTCGAGGTTGCTGTAGAGCCGAAAGCTGTACTCACATTGAATCGGCAAGCATTGCATACCGCTCTTGTAAATCTGCTTCGCAATGCGGTGCAATATACGGAGCGTGGCTTTATTCGCGTGAACTTCAGTCAGAGCCGGCTCTCGATTTCCGATTCCGGTATTGGCATCGAACCCTTTTATATGCCTCTTCTCTACGAGCGTTTCTTCCGCGGATCAAGTCAAGGCGAGGGGTTAGGGATCGGGCTTGCTATTGTTAAGCGCATCTGCGATCACTACGGCTGGATCATCGATGTTGAAAGTACGCCTGGAAAAGGCGCGACCTTCCACATCACTTTTCC
>JBDTWQ010000177.1:0-6485 GCA_040006595.1 Nitrosospira sp. | reverse complement strand
CCGAGAAAGAGCGCATCAAGGATGATTACAAGGCAGACAAGGCGCGCTGTGGTTCACTCTCTGGAAACGCCAAGGATGTTTGCCTTGCCGAAGCGAAGGGCAAGGAGGACACCGCAGAGGCCGATCTTGAAGCCAGGTATAAACCTTCCAAGGAAAGCCGTTACAAAGCAGGCGTCGCCAAGGCGGAAGCTGAATACGCGGTGGCCAAGGAAAAATGTGACGATCAGGCCGGTAATGCAAAAGATGTCTGCCTGAAAGATGCAAAAGCCACGGAAGCGGCTGCCAAGGCTAATGCAAGGAAGGAAAATTAGGCTGCAGCGGTCGAAGATGGAAGTTCAGTGAAGCAGCGCCAGAGAATTTATTACAACATTAGCGCCAGGCTGGGATGTTCTCGATAAATTTACTATAAAGAGGAAATATCATGCTCTATACAATCGCTGTTGTTTTAATCATCTTGTGGCTACTGGGATTGGTGAGTTCTTATACCATGGGCGGCTTTATACACGTTCTTCTGGTAATAGCCATCGTAGTGATCCTGCTTAGAGTCATCAGCGGACGCAGGCCGTTGTGATTATGCTGCGCTCAAATGCTTTTGGTGGAAACCGTCATTCCCATTCAATCGTCGCGGGGGGCTTGCCCGAGACATCGTAGACTACGCGGTTGATACCGCGTACTTCGTTAACGATGCGATTGGACACCTTGGCCAGCAAGGTATAGGGAAGCTCCACCCAGTGCGCCGTCATGAAATCCTCGGTTTTAACCGCTCTCAACGCCACCACGTAATCGTAGGTTCGCCCGTCTCCCATTACCCCCACCGATTTTACCGGCAGGAAGACAGCAAATGCTTGCGAGGTTTTCTCATACCAGCCGGCGGTGCGTAGTTCCTCAATAAAAATTGCGTCGGCACGCCGCAGCAATTCAGCATATTCGTGCTTTACTTCACCGAGGATCCGGACTCCCAGTCCGGGGCCCGGGAAAGGGTGGCGGAACACCATGTCGTGCGGCAGACCTAGCGCCAAGCCGAGTTCACGCACTTCATCCTTGAACAATTCACGCAGGGGTTCCAGCAATTTCAGATGGAGCGTATCAGGCAACCCCCCGACATTATGGTGGGACTTGATAGTATGGGCCTTTTTTGTTTTGCTGCCGGCCGACTCAATTACGTCCGGGTAAATCGTCCCCTGGGCGAGCCAACGTGCATTAGAGATTTTGGCCGCTTCGCGCTGAAATACTTCTATAAATTCACGACCGATAATACGGCGCTTTTTTTCGGGATCGGCGACGCCTTGCAAGTGCCTGAGAAACTCTCCGCCGGCATCGACGTGGATGACTTTGACACCCAGATTTCTGCTAAAGGTGTCCATTACCTGTTTTGCCTCGTTGAGTCGCAGCAGGCCGTTATCGACGAATACACAAGTAAGCTGTTTTCCGATGGCACGATGAATAAGCGCTGCCGCTACCGACGAGTCAACACCGCCAGACAGACCCAGAATCACTTCGTCTGCACCGACTTCGGAACGAATTCTTCCTATTGCCTCTTCCATGAAGCCGGGCATATTCCAGTCATGACCAGCTCCGCAAATATCATGTACGAAGCGCCCGATAATGGCCTTGCCTTGCAGGGTGTGGGTGACCTCAGGATGGAATTGCATGCCGTAGAATTGGCGCGCCTCATCCGCTGCGGCGGCATTCGGTGTCGCCGCATTGCTGGCTATTACTTTAAAACCCGGGGGTAGTGCCGTTACCTTGTCGCCATGACTCATCCATACATCCAGAACCGGTTTACCGTCCGTATCCATGCGATCATGAATATCTCGCAGCAGCGCAGACTGGCCTTCGGCCCGCACTTCAGCGTAGCCAAATTCCCGGACTCTGGACGTTTCCACTGTGCCGCCTAGCTGCGCAGCCATCGTCTGCATACCGTAGCAAATACCCAGTACCGGAATACCCAGCTCGAATACAATTTGCGGTGCTCGCGGCGTTTCATCTTCTGCAACAGAATCTGGGCCACCGGAAAGGATGACGCCTATCGGCGCAAAATTGCTGATAAATTGTGAACTGACATCGTTTGGATGAACCTCGCAATAAACACTGGTTTGGCGGACGCGGCGGGCGATCAACTGGGTATATTGGGAACCGAAATCGAGGATGAGTATTTTTTGATGCATGGTGTGGAGCGTCAGACTTTGTTAACTGACAGTTTCAAGGAGAGAAAGAGAGCGGGACGTTGCATGGATGGATTGGCGTCGGCAAGGCGCAAAGAGCCATAGTATTCCATATGCAACGATGAGCAACGCGGGCCTGGCAGCAAATTAGCGATTATTCCACATGATAATTTGGCGCCTCCTTGGTGATCTGCACGTTATGGACGTGAGATTCACGAATGCCAGCGGAAGTGATTTCGATAAACTCGGCTTTGGTGTGCATTTCATCAATTGTTCCACAGCCAAGATAACCCATGCCTGAGCGTATGCCACCCATGAGCTGATGAATCACCGCGATAACGCTACCCTTGAAAGGGACACGGCCTTCCACGCCTTCGGGTACCAGTTTCTCGGCATCCTGCTCGGCCAGCTGGAAATAGCGATCACTCGACCCTTGCTGCATTGCGGAAAGAGAGCCCATGCCACGATAGGTCTTGTAGGACCTCCCCTGGAAAAGCTCGATTTCTCCAGGCGATTCCTCGGTGCCCGCGAATAACCCGCCCAGCATTACGGAGTTGGCCCCGGCGGCGATTGCCTTCGCGATATCGCCGGAATAGCGGATGCCGCCATCGGCAATCAGGGGCACACCGGTTTTTTCCAATGCGCCGGATACATTTTTGATGGCGGTGATTTGCGGTACGCCCACACCAGCGACAATGCGCGTGGTGCAAATCGAGCCAGGGCCAATCCCGACTTTTACACCATCTGCTCCATGGTCTACGAGTGCCCTGGCAGCCTCAGCGGTAGCAATATTGCCACCAATAACCTGAATTTCGGGAAAGCGTTTCTTTACCCACTGGATTCGATCAAGCACACTCTGGGAATGTCCGTGGGCCGTATCCACCACGATGACATCCACGCCTGCTTCGGCAAGTGTTTCTGCGCGTTCGTCGCTGCCTTCGCCGACGCCGATAGCGGCTCCCACGCGTAAGCGCCCCAGATCATCCTTGCATGCATTGGGATGTTCCGATGTTTTGATAATGTCTTTCACGGTAATCAATCCGCGTAATTCGAAATCGCTGTTCACGACCAGCACTCTCTCCAGGCGGTGTTTGTGCAACAACGCCATCGCTTCTTCGCGAGTGGTGCCCTCGCGCACCGTCACGAGCCGCTCTTTCAGCGTCATGATATTCTTGATGGGTTGATCCAGATTCGTTTCGAAACGTAAATCCCGATTGGTGACAATGCCCACGACTTTCGAGCCTTCCACCACCGGCAGACCGGATATCTTGTATTTGTAGATGAGATTAAGTACTTCACGTACGGTCATATCCGGGGGAATGGTGATCGGTTCTTTTACCACGCCGCTTTCAAATCGTTTGACCTTGGCTACTTGAGCCGCCTGGGATTCTGCCGGCATATTTTTGTGAATGATGCCGATTCCCCCCTCTTGGGCAAGGGCAATGGCGAGCCGTGCCTCGGTCACCGTATCCATGGCGGCGGAAACCAGCGGGATGTTAAGAGAGATGGCGCGGGTTAGCCGGGTAGCTAAATTGACATTGCGTGGCAAAACCACGGAGTGGGCAGGAAGCAGCAAAACATCGTCAAAGGTCAGAGCTTTTTCAACCAGTCGCATGATATTGATCCTTCACAAAGCAGCATTATAACGAAACTCAGGGAGCGGGGACACCGGTCCTACAGTTCGTTACAAGAAAGTCATGAGGCAAGATCACGAGCTGGAACCGGCCCGTTCGCATTTTACCAGCAAGGAATTCCCCCTATGTGGGGCAGGCTGAAGGCATGATACTTGAGCTTGTATCTCCATCCTTCTTCAGCGCCGCAAATTCTTTTGCGCGCTTCCTCCGACGCTCCTTGGGGTCGACGATTAAAGGCCGGTAGATCTCCACACGATCGAGATGACGCAGAATGGTGTGGGATTTGACTAATTTGCCGAATATGCCCAGCTTGTTTTGCGAAAGGTCAATTTCCGGAAATATGCTTATGATTCCGGAAAACTCCACAGCCTGCAGCGCAGTTGTTCCGGCAGGCAGGCTCAACTGTAGTATCACCTGGTTATCCGGCAATGCGTAGATGACTTCAATCTCGATCGTTCGTTCATGAATGTCCATAAACTTCTTCCGCACGTTCGATGAATGCCTCCACAAAACTGTTGGCAATAATGAAAAACACCGGCCCTACAAGCTTCTCCAGAAATATATGCGAGAACGTGTAATGCAAACGAAACTCTATTTTACAGGCGTCTTCCGACAGGGGTGTGAAGCGCCAGTATCCATCCAGGTTTTGGAAGGGACCGTTTAGCAGCGTCATTTTGATTAATTCCGGCGGATGCCGGATATTCTCAGTAGTGAAGCTGTGCTTGATATGATGATAATTGATCAGGATTGTCGCATGGGTAATGGACTCGCCCTGCGGGCTAACGGATGAACCGCCGCACCAGGGAAGAAATTTTGGATAGTCTTCGACTGCGTCTACCAGCGCGAACATCTGGCTTGCGGAATAACCGACCAGAACGGACTTTTCTATATCAGCCATGAGATAAACTGCCCAACCCACGAAACAGTATTGAAAGCTGTTAAAATACACGAAACCCGCATGGAACTCACCCTTTTTCTTGGCTTACATGAGTATCGTTCAGAATAAGAAAGCTTTTCACGATTATTTTATCGAGGAGAAGTACGAAACGGGCGTGATTTTCGAAGGTTGGGAAGTCAAAGCGATTCGAGCGGGGCGGGTGCAGGTAAAAGAAGCTTACGTCATTATCCGCAACAGCGAATTATTTCTCATCGGCTGCCATATCAGCCCTTTGCCAACGGCATCTACGCATATCAATCCGGATCCGGTTCGCACTCGCAAGTTATTGTTGCATGCCGAGGAAATCAAGCGGCTCATCGGAAAGGTAGAGCGCGCCGGCTACACCTTGGTGCCGCTGGATATGCACTACAAGGCCGGGAAGATCAAGCTCGAAATCGGGTTGGCCAAAGGCAAGAAACAGCATGACAAACGCGAATCCGAGAAACAAAAAGAATGGGTGCGTGACAAGCAGCGTATGATGCGCGCGAAATAGTCCATGCGATTTGCAAGTTGAGCTCTTCCGCGTCATCCATAAATTATTAACTTCCGCTTATAGCAGCCTGCCTATTTTTATCATGCAAAAATCCATTGCCGTCTGGTTGCTTGTTTGCTGCGCTCTGGTATTTGCCATGGTGGTTGTCGGCGGCGTCACGCGGCTTACCCATTCGGGACTTTCCATTGTCGAATGGCAACCCATCATTGGCACTATTCCACCGCTGAGCCAGAGCGATTGGGAAGTGCTTTTTGAGAAATACCATCAGACACCTCAGTACAAAAAAATTAATCTCGGCATGAGCCTGGAGGAATTCAAGGGTATTTTCTGGTGGGAATATTTTCATCGATTGCTGGGTCGTGTTATCGGACTGGCATTTTTTATTCCATTTTTATATTTTCTCGCCCGGAAGGCGATTGACGGGCCATTAGGCTTGAAGCTGTCTGGAATTTTTTTGCTGGGCGGCCTTCAGGGCGCGATGGGTTGGTACATGGTAAAAAGCGGGTTGGTAGATAATCCCCATGTTAGTCAATATCGGTTGACAGCCCATCTGGGACTTGCTTTCATTATTTATGCCGCGATGCTCCGGGTGGCCCTGGGATTGCTTTCTCCTGCCGGCACATCCTATTATGGGAATGGCAGATTACGAGGTTTACGCCGCTTTTCCATCGGCATTACTACTTTGATATTTGTAATGATTTTGTCGGGAGGGTTCGTGGCGGGGATTCGGGCGGGACTGGCCTACAATACTTTCCCGCTGATGAATGGTCACCTGATACCGCCCGAGTTATTCATGCTGGAACCCTGGTATCGTAATTTTTTCGACAATATGGCGACGGTACAATTCAACCATCGCATGATCGCCTGGACGCTGGCGATCCTGATTCCTGTTTTCTGGTTTAGATCCAGGAATTTGCCGCTGCCGGGTTCGACTCATCTTGCCTGCGGCGTGCTGTTGCTTATGCTGGCGGTGCAGATAAGCCTGGGTATCGCTACATTGCTGCTGGTGGTACCGCTGCCGCTGGCGGCAGCGCATCAGGCCGGTGCGATGCTGTTGTTTACCGCCGCTCTCTGGGTCAATCACCAACTCCGCCAATAAAAAAGGCTGGATTGGGAGCGGTTCGGTCTACTACCACGCATAAATACAGCCAGCTTTTCCTGAGTGCGCACATAAGTAATGTCTGTCACCCACGTCATCCAGCGGGTGTGGGGTTCGCTTGCTGTAAAGTCGCGCTGCTGGTGATCGTGCACATGCT
>JBDTWQ010000176.1:0-6514 GCA_040006595.1 Nitrosospira sp. | reverse complement strand
AAATTACATACGATAAGCATAGAGAATGCTACGCAATTTTCCCCAGGTTAATGCCACTTATTCTCATAGAACGCGTGATTACTTCATAGCGGCTTTGACTTTCTTTTGTGTGGCCATCAGTCTGGTGATGGACGCCAGCGGGAGCCAGGAGCAACAAAACTTCATGGGGGTCATCGCCTGGACATTTTTGGTTGGATTGTTATTTGGGGAAAATAAGGAAGTACGGATGCAAGTGATCATAGCAGTTGCATTTGCTACGCTTGGTGAGCATTTTGCGTCCATTTACATGGGTGGATATACCTATCGATTTGGGAACGTTCCCGCCTATGTACCGCCCGGCCACGGAATGGTTTATTTAACGGCTGTCGCGCTCGCCCGTTCCGGGTTCTTTTTGAAGTATGCCCGCAAAATAGCCGCGTTCGTCGTGCTGGCGTGCGGGGCGTGGTCGATCTGGGGGATCAGCGGCTTCCCCACGCAGGGTGATCAGGTTGGTGCGATATTGTTTTGTGTTTTTCTCATATACCTGTTTAAAGGCCGCTCGCCAATGGTTTATCTCGCTGCCTTCTTTATTACCACATGGCTGGAGTTGATTGGAACAGCGGCGGGAACGTGGAAATGGGCAGCGATAGAGCCCGTCCTCGGGTTGTCTCAGGGAAATCCGCCAAGCGGCGTTGCGGCCTGGTACTGCCTGGTCGACGCGGTGGCAATCGGTGGAGCGGCACCGTTGTTAAGCAGTATGAAAAAATACAGCGAATGGTTCAAAGCCGGGAAGCCAGCAAAAAATGTCCATCAGGGTAATTTCCCCAAAAATTGATACAAGCTGCTGTTCTGGCATCAATTCCTAATCTATTGTATTATGCCCATCCATGATTGCGTGGCGTAACTGTCCGGTCACGCCGCGGTCAGCCGCCTTATTCCTTTGTCGGTACGTAATCCCCTCTATTAATTGTTCTGCCTAGACCGGTCCCAACAGGCGTTGGTAGGCGGTTTAGGAGTCATAACCATGTCATTCGAGCAACTCAATTTATCGGCCGAAATTCTGCGCGCTATAGCGGATCAAGGCTATACAGAACCCACCCCCATACAGGCGCAGGCGATTCCGCCGATACTTGAGGGCAAGGATATAATGGGGGGAGCACAAACCGGCACCGGCAAGACAGCAGGCTTCACCTTGCCCATGCTGCATCGGTTGCAACCCCATGCCAATACCAGCGTATCACCTGCCAGACACGCAACTCGCGCACTGATTCTGGTGCCTACACGAGAACTGGCGGCCCAGGTTTACGAAAGTGTCAAAACTTATGGCAAATACCTGCCGCTAAAATGTGCGGTGGTTTACGGCGGGGTCAATATGGATCCACAGATCAAGGATCTGCGCGCCGGCGTGGAAATCGTGGTGGCCACGCCCGGACGCCTGCTGGATCATATCGAGCAAAAAACGATGAGTCTGTCCAAAGTCGAGATCCTGATACTGGATGAAGCTGACCGTATGCTGGACATGGGTTTCATGCCTGACATAAAGCGCATTCTCGCACTGATTCCGCAACAGCGCCAAAGTCTCATGTTCTCCGCCACCTTTTCCGACGAAATCAAGAAACTCGCGGATAAACTGCTGAAACAACCGGTATTGATTGAGGTGGCGCGACGCAACTCAATTACCGAGCTGGTAACACATGTGGTGCATCCGGTCGAACGTGATCGCAAGCGTGATTTACTGGCTCATCTGATCAAGTCGCAAGACCTCAAGCAAGTGCTGGTATTCGTCCGTACCAAGCATGGTGCCAGCCGGCTGGCTCAGCAATTGGAACGCGATGGCATCACTGCAACAGCGATCCATGGCGATAAGAGTCAACCGCAACGCACCCAGGCTCTGGCGGAATTCAAGCAAGGCGCGGTACGTGTTTTGGTCGCCACCGACGTGGCCGCGCGCGGACTCGACATCGAAGACCTGCCGCATGTGGTCAATTTTGAGTTGCCCACGTCGCCGGAAGATTATATTCATCGGATCGGCCGCACCGGCCGCGCCGGCACCAAAGGGGACGCTATTTCGCTGGTGTGCAAGGATGAGAACGAATTACTCGAAGGTATCCAGAAGCTTCTGAAATTAACGCTCAACACAAAGATAATTGCTGGATTTGAGCCAGGAACGCCGCATCACGCGCCAGAAACTGAAAGTACCCGCGGCAGGCGTGAGCGCCCTGAACGTGCCGCGTCAGAACAGAAAAGAACTTCTGGTCCACGCGTCGGTGAGCCCAATGGAGCTCATCCCGCATCCCGTTCCCCGGGGTCCAGGCAACGTGTAGAACACGGGGGACTACAGGCAAGACGCACCAAAACACCTGAGGATCCGTTGTTCAGTCAGCCC
This sequence comes from Nitrosospira sp., assembly GCA_040006595.1. Lineage (GTDB taxonomy): Bacteria > Pseudomonadota > Gammaproteobacteria > Burkholderiales > Nitrosomonadaceae > Nitrosospira. The sequence goes on along the minus strand of JBDTWQ010000176.1, from coordinate 4,149 downwards.
TATACGCCTTCAACTTCGGTCGCGGACACCTCGGCAACTTCCGCCGACACCACAACAACATCGTCCACGACAGATAAAGGGCATGGTCATATCCGGCCCGAGCAGAAAAATAAACCGCTTGCCGCACTATTCAGGCCGCGCTCCCCAGTTAAATCCAATCAGGATGATGAATAGCACGATAAATAACCTGAGGCGCGGATTATCCGCTGCTCATAATTCCTTTATCAGCACCCGACATGGGTAAGCGCCTGACAAAGATCTATACGCGTACAGGAGATGACGGCACCACCGGGCTGGGCGATGGTACACGATTGGCCAAGGAAAGCGTGCGCATCGAGGCTATCGGGACTGTGGATGAACTCAACAGTTGTATCGGCGTTTTACTTGCGGAAGGTCTTGAAGAAGGCGTGCGCATCAAACTGGAAAATATCCAGCATGACTTGTTTGACCTGGGCGGCGATCTGAGTATTCCGAGCCGCGTCAGTATGAGCGAAGCGCAAGTCAGCCGCTTAGAGAAAGAACTTGATGAGTATAACGTCACGCTGGCAGCATTAAAGGAATTCATACTTCCCGGCGGAGCCCGCACGGCGGCTCTTTGCCACGTAGCGCGCGCCGTATGCCGTCGTGCGGAACGAAGCGTAGTCCGGATATCCCCAACTAATACGGTAACACCATTTCATATCCAGTATCTCAACCGCCTATCAGATTTTCTATTCGTGTTATGCCGCGTCCTGAATCGTCAGCAAGGTGTAGAAGACGTGTTATGGCAGCCGGGAAAAAACCGTGATTGATTTACACGTAAATTATCAGTCACTCTTCCCAGTGCCCGATTCCTTGCGCCGGAAACTATCGAGTATCAGCAACATGGCGCCTAGGAAAATCGCGGAATCCGCGACGTTAAACGCGGGCCAGTGGTAGTTGCTGACATGGAAATCCAGAAAATCCACCACGTGGCCAAGCGTGATCCGATCCCATAAATTTCCCAGCGCGCCGCCCAAAATCAGACTCAGCGCCATACAAAACAGTTTGTCGGCTGCATGTTTGCGTAGCAGATAAATTATCAGCCCAGACGCACTCGCCGCAATCGCACTAAAAAACCAGCGTTGCCAACCGCTAGCATCACTTAGAAAGCTGAACGCCGCGCCTGCATTATAGGTCAGCACCAGATTGAAAAAATCCGTCAGCGGAATCTGCTGGCCGTGCAGCAATATGGATTCTACCCAGCGCTTGGTCACGATATCGAGCACCAGCACTACCAATGCCAGGATCAAGCTGACCTGAAGCTTCATCGCGGCCGGGGTCCCACCGCACGCATTGCGCCTTCAGGCATGTCGCCGGACCTCGCCCGAACCGAAAAGGTTAGATACGCATCGACCGCATATCGTGGGATGATCGGCATTGATCCCTACGTCCTGGCGATAATGCCAACAGCGTTCACATTTTGGGTGAGCACATGGCGTTACAGAGACCTCTACCTTTTGAGGATCCTCCAATCGCACCAAGCGTGCCTCGGAGGTGACGACTACCAGGCGAAGATCCTCCCCCAACGAATCGAGTAGCAGGAAATCCTCTCCACTGGCCTGAATCTCAACCGCCGCCGCGAGCGATGAACCGATTTTTCCAAGCGCACGTGATTCCTCCAGCCGTCTTTGTACCTGCGAGCGCAGTTCGCGAAGCCGGGTCCAGCGTCGTATCAATGCGTCTTCATCCGGCTGCAAGGGAAATTCATGCCAAGCGTGCAGCAAAACACTGTCGCCGGTATTGCCTGCCAGATACTCCCATACCTCTTCAGCGGTGAAGCTAAGAATGGGCGCAAACAAGCGTACCAGACTATGAGCGATGTGGTGCAGCGCACTTTGCGCCGAGCGTCGTGGAATACCCTTGGCTGCGGCGGTATAAAGCCGGTCCTTGAGAACATCCAGATAGAAACCACCCAAATCTTCGGAACAGAAATTATGCAGTCTATGCACCGCCAGGTGAAATTCGTAGCGCTGATAATCTTGTGTCAGTTCATCCTGAAGTACCTTCGTGAACGCCAGCATGTAGCGGTCAATCTCCAGCCATTCTTCTACCGCCACGGCATCGACTGCTGGATCGAAATCAGCCAGATTGGCGAGAAGAAAACGTAGCGTATTGCGTATGCGCCGATAACTTTCAACCACTCGCTTCAGGATCTCGTCCGAAATGGAAAGCTCACCGGAATAATCGGTCGAAGCTACCCATAGCCGTAAAATATCCGCCCCCGACGTATCCATCACCTTTTGCGGCGCAATAACATTCCCTTTGGATTTGCTCATCTTGTGACCATGACCGTCCACCACGAAGCCGTGGGTGAGCAACGCGTCATAAGGTGCACGACCGTCAATTGCACAACCGGTCAGGAGCGATGACTGGAACCACCCGCGATGCTGGTCCGAGCCCTCCAGATAAAGGTCGGCCGGGTACTTGAGCTGAGCATCGCGTTTCAAAACGGTGTCATGGGTGGTTCCGGATTCGAACCATACATCCAGCGTGTCCGGGAGTTTCTTGTAATCGTTCGCTTCGTCACCCAGCAAATCTGCCGCATCCAGGCTAAACCAGGCTTCGATTCCTTGTTGCTCCACGCGCTGCGCCACTTTTTCCAGTAATTCATCGGTATGCGGATGTAACGCACCTGTTTCCTTGTGCACGAAAAATGCCATCGGCACTCCCCAGTCCCGTTGGCGCGACACGCACCAGTCGGGCCGGTTTCCGATCATCGCTTCCAGGCGAGCCTTACCCCATACGGGATAGAATTGAGTGGCCTCTACAGCATTCACGGCCAGTTCACGCAACGTTTTTCCCTGTTGAAAATTGTTTGTCCGGCTCTCCTTGTTCATACCGATAAACCACTGCGGCGTGGACCGAAAAATAATCGGGGTCCTGTGACGCCAGCAGTGTGGATAGCTATGCTGAATCTTTTCCATATGCAGCAAGTGCCCGCTGGCCCGAAGTGTGTCGATCACCACATCGTTGGCTTTCCATACAAATAGGCCGCCAACAACTGGCGTTGCAGTAATGAATTTGCCATCGTCATCTACGGGGCTATCATTGGAAAGGCCGTATTTCTGACCGATAAAATAGTCGTCCAGTCCGTGCGCCGGCGCAGTGTGTACCAGGCCCGTCCCGGCTTCCAGGGTTACATGCTCGCCGCAAATAATTGGTACCACCTGGCCGTTAAGGGGATGACTTAATGGGATACCTTCCAGCGCCAAGCCTTTACACGTGGCGAGCATTTTGCCATGCAGCCCATAGCGCTCAAGACACGTCTGTGCCAGATCGGCTGCCAGTATGAGTAACCCGCGAGAGGTCTCTATCAGCGCATAATCAAAATCGGGATGCACGGCTACCGCCTGATTAGCAGGTAGCGTCCATGGCGTAGTAGTCCATATCACCGCGTAAACCGCGGTGTTCTTCGGCGTTGATATCCCAAAAGCCGCCGCTAGCGGGTGGGAAGGATTGCTGTCAACTTGCGAATTGGAATCGACCACCTCGAAGCCGACATCAATGGCTGATGAAGTTTTATCTTCATATTCGACCTCCGCTTCCGCCAGCGCAGAGCCGCAATCTATACACCAGTTGACCGGTTTTCGCCCCTGGTAGAGATAGCCGCTTCTGTGGATCTTACCGAGCGCGCGGATGATACCCGCCTCAATGTGGTGATCCATGGTGAGATAAGGATTATCCCAATCACCCAGCACGCCGAGCCGGACAAAATCGGCCTTCTGCCGTGCCACTTGCTCCTGTGCAAAAGTACGGCACAGCTCGCGCACCTTATCCGCCGGCAAATTTTTGCCGTACTTTTTCTCAATCTGGTGCTCGATTGGCAATCCGTGACAATCCCAGCCGGGTACATAAGGAGCATCAAAACCTGCCAATGTTTTGGCCTTGACGATAATATCCTTGAGAATTTTATTGACCGCATGGCCGATGTGTATATCGCCATTGGCGTACGGTGGACCATCATGCAGCACGAATTTGGGACGGCCTTCACTGACTTCGCGGATTTTCTGGTAGAGATTTTTTTCCTGCCAGGCTTTGAGCATGACAGGCTCACGCTTGGCAAGATCGCCACGCATGGGAAAAGGCGTGTCAGGCAGGTTAAGCGTTTTCTTATAATCAGTCATGAAA
>JBDTWQ010000175.1:0-5914 GCA_040006595.1 Nitrosospira sp. | reverse complement strand
GAAGTACACATGCTCTCCAAGTCGGCTTTCAATGCCATGCTGAAAACCCTGGAAGAGCCGCCGGAACACGTCAAGTTCATACTTGCCACTACCGATCCGCAAAAAATTCCTGTCACTGTTTTATCCCGCTGCCTGCAATTCAACCTGAAGCAGATTCCGCCGCCACTCATCGTCGCCCACCTCAAGCATGTACTTGAACAGGAGCAGATAAACTGCGACACCCCATCGTTGCAATTGCTGGCGCGGTCGGCGCAAGGCAGCATGCGCGACGCTTTGAGTATTCTCGATCAGGCGATTGCCTTCGGTGAAGGAAAGATTGAAGAAGCCGGGGTGCGCGACATGCTGGGCGCCATCGATCAGAGTTATCTCTACGATCTGCTGGACGCCCTGGTGCAAAGAGACGGTGTCCGCATGCTGGCTATAGCCGATGCGATGGAAACTCGCAGCTTGTCGTTCGACGCCGCCTTGCAGGATCTGGCGGCGTTATTGCATCGTGTTGCCCTGGCACAAATCGTTCCCTCAGCTATCAGCGAAGATACTCCGGAACGTGACCGGGTTTTTTCGCTGGCAGAAACGTTTATGCCGGAAGATATCCAGTTGTTTTATCAGATTGCTATACATGGCCGTGGTGACTTGAGCCAGGCACCGGATGAATACGCCGGTTTTACCATGACGCTGATGCGGATGCTCGCTTTCGTACCCGAAGAGGTATCGGACGCTAAAAGAAGCAGGCCGGATACAAAGCTGAATCATTCCTCGCCGCCCAGTCCGGAGACGGCAGCGGAGATAAAATATTCTTCGCCGCCGGACCCGGAGACAGCCGCAACGGTAAATTCGGACTCCGCCGTAGATTCATTTAGCGGCGGGTGGGTAGCAGTGGTAAGCAAGTTAAAATTGAACGCCCTGACGAAAGAATTGGCCCAGCGTTGCGAAGTAAAAAATATGTCTACGGACGAAATCGAGTTTTGCGTGGGGGAGAAAGATAAACACCTGCTCGAGAAAAGGCACCAGGAGAAAATAAAGACTGCTCTGAGCGAATACCTTGGCAAGCCGGTCCGGTTGAAGTTCTCCGTGGGGATTGTCACGGGTCTGACTCCCCAGGAAATGGCGAATCGCGAGAAGCAGGAGAAGCAGTCGCAGGCGATCGAGGCGATCGAAACAGATCCGTTTGTGCGAGAACTGGTGGAGAATTTCGACGCTAAGCTGATCGTATCTTCAATCAAACCCATTCAATAGCGGAGGTAACAAAAATGATGAAAGGTGGCTTGGGGAATTTTATGAAGCAGGCTCAGCAAATGCAGGAGAACATGAAAAATATGCAGGAGAAGCTGGCCTCGATCGAAGTGGAAGGTCAATCCGGCGCGGGCATGGTCAAAGTAATAATGACCTGCCGTTATGACGTAAAGCGCGTCACCATCGACGACAGCCTGATTGGTGACGATAAGGATATGCTCGAAGATCTGATCGCTGCTGCGGTAAATGACGCGGTACGTAGAGTGGAATCCACCACTCAGGAAAAGATGGCAGGTTTGACTTCGGGAATGTCTCTGCCGCCAGGGATGAAACTGCCATTCTAATTATGGAAAATTTGCGTGAGTCATAATGGTCCGGGCAAAGCACTTGCTGTGCTTCGTGAAAGTTGTCCTTACTTGCGTGTCGCGGTGTTTTTCCTTCCCTTTTATTTACAATGAAAACAGCGGCCAGTCTCGAAGATCTGATCGAGTCGTTACGCTGTTTGCCCGGCGTCGGCCCCAGGTCAGCGCAACGCATGGCTTATCATCTGTTGCAGCGCGATCATGCCGGTGCGCAGCGGCTCGCCAATTCGCTTGCTTATGCGTTGCAACATATCAAACACTGCGAGAAGTGCAATAATTTTACCGAGGAAATAGTATGCGAGTTGTGCCGTTCTCAGCGGCGCGACGCGGCACTGCTGTGCGTGGTGGAGATGCCTGCCGATCTGCTGATGATGGAGCAGGCACACTGCTATAAAGGCATGTATTTTGTGCTGATGGGTAGACTCTCGCCATTGGATGGCGTCGGTCCCAGGGAAATTCATCTTGACCGATTGCTAAAGCGTACCCAGGACGGCCTGGTGCGGGAAGTCGTGCTCGCCACCAATTTTACGGTGGAAGGTGAGGCGACTGCGCATTATATCGGTGAGCTGCTGCATGACAAGGAAGTAAGAGTTACGCGAATTGCGCGGGGATTGCCGGTAGGGGGCGAATTGGAACACGTGGATAGCGGCACGTTGGCGCAGGCAGTGCTTGAGCGCAGAGAGATTTGACGGTCGCAATGCGCATGCCTCGTCTCTGTTATTGGAAAATGAAAAACCGGGAAGCTTAAAGTGAGACTTCGGAAACCTTTGAACAAATCTTACGTAGAGCGCGTCGCCAGCAAAATGACGATAATCTTTAGGTGCATCACGGAGATCATGCTTTGGTCTGTGATGCCAGGCTCCTGGCGAAGGGAGCCGGGTACCTCCGCCCTTGCTTCCCCCGCCTCTCTCCCCTATGGCACACTCCCTCCCGCAAAGGTCCCATCGCGCGGCCGCGTGGAATCTATTCTGGAATTTCTTAAATGAGGGTCAGGCCGTTCAGGTCGGCCGGACCAACAAAGCCGATAAAGAAAAAGACATCAGTATCAGCATCAACTGACACGGATGCCGTCTCTGTTTCTGCACCGGCATCCGTGTCGATTACGCACAAACTTCACAAACTGCTGGCACAGGCAGGGCTGGGGTCCCGGCGAGAGATGGAGGAGCTGATCGCTGCCGGCAGCGTGACTATAAATGGAAGGGTAGCGACCATCGGTGACCGGGCCGGGCCTGACGATATTGTACGGGTGGGGAAGCGTACCATTCACTTCAAATCCGGTGCACGCCCGCCCAGAGTTATTCTTTATCATAAACCGGAGGGCGAAATTGTCAGTCATGATGATCCCGAGGGCCGCCCGTCAGTATTCGACAAGCTGCCGCAATTACGGTCGTCCAAATGGATATCCATCGGCAGGCTTGACTACAATACCAGTGGATTACTGATTTTTACCACCGACGGAGAATTGGCGAACCGATTGATGCATCCCCGTTTTGAAGTCGAGCGTGAATATACGGTACGGATCATGGGGCGGCTTACTCCGGAAGTGGTTGCGCAGCTGACTACCGGCATTGAATTGGATGACGGTCTGGCGAAATTTGATCACTTGTCGGATCAAGGCGGAGAAGGCTCCAATCACTGGTATCGGGTGATATTGAAAGAGGGCAGGAACCGCGAAGTGCGCCGCATGTTTGAAGCAGTGGGAATGATGGTAAGTCGTCTGATGCGAGTGCGTTTTGGCCCCATTAACCTGCCGCCGCGTCTGACGCGTGGAAAATGGATGGAGTTGGATGAGGTGGAAATAAAACGTTTGCTGGCGTTGGTCGCTTAGCTTGCGAGTTCATCGCGGCTAATTTGTAGAAACCGGAAGCTGGTCGTGTTTCAGTAGGAAAACAAACTCGTCCCCGACGCTGGTTTCGAGCCAGATAAATGGAGTCTGGGGAAATGTTCGTTCCAGAGCTTCCCGATTATGGCCGATTTCGACGATCAGTAATCCCCGATCGGTTAAATGGCTTGCTGCACCGCGGAGTATTGCGCGAGTTGCCTCCAGCCCATCTTCACCGCTCGCCAAGGCAGTACGTGGTTCATGACGATACTCTTCGGGGAGCGCTGTCATCGATGCTGCGCTGACATAAGGCGGGTTACTGATAATGAGATCATAGCGCCGTTCCGCTAATCCAGCAAACAAGTCAGATTGAACAAGATTGATTCTATGCCCTACGTCATAATCGGTTACGTTTTTTTGAGCGACCTGTAGCGCTTCCTGTGAAATATCCGTGGCATCTATCGCGGCGTTTTCGAAAGCATACGCAAGCAGCACCGCAAGGCATCCCGATCCGGTACACAGATCAAGCGCGGAATGGATGCCGTCAGGTTCCTCGATCCACGGCACGAGTCGCTCGCGTAGCAATTCGGCGATGAAGGAGCGCGGTACGATCACGCGCTCGTCCACATAAAAACTGAAATCTCCCAGCCAGGCTTCTTTGGTGAGATAGGCAGCGGGAATTTTTTCTATCGCGCGCCGCTCAATGATGCGCAACACCTGCTCCAGTTCAGCCGTGGTGAGGCGCGCATCGAGAAACGGTTCGAGCTGGTCGAGCGGCAGATGCAAGGTGTGCAGGATGAGATAGACCGCTTCGTCGTACGCCGAGGCTGAACCATGGCCAAAAGAAAGACCTGCTTCGTTAAAGCGGCTTACCGCGAAGCGCAGCAGATCGCGGAGCGTATGGAGTTGGGTTTTGGCTTCGCTGTACATGAAATACCGATTAGCATTTTAGTTTGGTACGTTCATAGAATGAAGGCCTGTAGGCCACACCCGGTAGGTCGCGCTTCGCCCCGGTCACTTTATGGACGTGGATTTCTAAAGGCGCCTTTAACTTTTGAAAACGCAGAATTTCCCGCTGCCGGGAAAGCATGGTGGGCCACAATTACCTCGGCAGCAAATTTTCCAGCGTCAGGCGGTAAATTTCCGGCAGTTGTTCCAAGTCCTTTACTTCAACATATTCGTTGATTTTGTGGATGGTTGCGTTGCGCGGCCCCATTTCTACCACTTGCGGGCAGATGTCGGCAATGAAACGTCCGTCGGAAGTTCCTCCGGAAGTGGAAAGCTGCGGCTCGATTCCCGTCACGGTTTTGATCGCGCCACTTATTGCTTCCACCAGGTTGCCCCTGGGGGTGAGATAGGGCTTGCCGGAAAGCTCCCAGCGCAAGTCGTAATCGATGTTTTGCCGATCGAGGATTTCATGCACTCTGGCTTTTAGCGATTCGACCGTACTGGCGGTGGAAAAACGGAAGTTGAATAGCATCATTACTTCGCCGGGAATGACATTGGTGGCACCGGTGCCGCCATTGATATTGGAAATTTGCCAGGTGGTGGGCGGAAAATATTCGTTGCCTTCATCCCACTTGGTTCGTGCCAGTTCGGCAATGGCGGGGGCGGCGAGATGGATGGGATTTTTTGCCAGATGGGGATAAGCGATATGGCCTTGTATGCCTTTCACAATCAAAGTTCCGGACAGGGAGCCGCGTCTGCCGTTCTTGATCGTGTCGCCAAGCGCGTCGACACAGGTGGGCTCGCCGACGATGCAATAATCGATCGGTTCATTACGTGCTTTGAGTGCTTCTACTACCTTGACGGTGCCATCTATGGCAATACCCTCTTCATCCGAGGTAATGAGCAGTGCAATCGATCCGCCATGGTTGGGATGTTCGGCGACGAAAGCTTCAATTGCGGTGATGAATGCCGCGACTGATCCTTTCATGTCAGCAGCCCCTCGGCCGTAGAGCCTGTCATCACGGATTTCCGGCTTGAAAGGGTCACTGTCCCATTTTTCCAGCGGGCCGGTCGGCACGACATCGGTATGGCCGGCAAAACACACTAGCGGTGCGCTTGTCCCGCGCCGTGCCCACAAATTGTCCACTTCGCCGCAACGGATTCTTTCAATGTTGAAACCGATTTTCTCGAGGCGATTGATCAGGATCTCCTGACAACCGTTATCGAATGGTGTTAGCGATCGGCAGGCGATCAGCGCTTGTGCAAGAGCTAGTGTGTCATTGTGCATGGGATATTTTCCTGAAAAGAATCTGGTTCCGGCTGAACGGTAGCCTTGATATTATTTATAATGATTGACTACTGGTCCGGCAAGCAAACGGTACAAATGTCATACCGGCGGATTCCGGTCTCGATGGCATATAAAGCATATTGCGTTCGGATTCGATTCTGGGTCAAGCCCGGAATGACGAAATTCCTGGTATTTTCCGGGCCGATTAATGCGTACGACAAGACGATTGTGGTGGGTGGGCTGACAATCCGCCGTGCCTAG
>JBDTWQ010000174.1:0-2799 GCA_040006595.1 Nitrosospira sp. | reverse complement strand
TTAACCGTATCTGCTTTACGGTAATTAGCCCTGTCGAGCTTGAGCCCGATCCCGGACTACACACAAGGGTTGGCAATTTATACCGTATGCTATTTTGGATGTACGGTAGCTGATCAAGACCGATTAATTGAACGCTGAACTGTGTCTGCTGGCGTGCAGTTCATTCCATATTCAGGAGTCAAGCCTTGCACATCCATATTCTCGGCATATGCGGCACTTTTATGGGTGGTATCGCAGCGATCGCGCGTGAAGCCGGCCATAAGGTTAGCGGCTGCGATGCGGGCGTTTATCCGCCCATGAGTACCCAGTTAGCGTCGCAAGGGATTGAATTGACAGTAGGATTCTCACCCGAGCAAATCCGGCTGAAGCCCGATTTGTTCGTAATCGGCAATGTGGTAACGCGCGGCAATCCTCTTATGGAGGAGATTCTCAACCGCAACCTTCCATATGTTTCTGGTCCGCAGTGGCTGTCGGAAAATGTATTGCGAGACAAATGGGTACTGGCTGTCGCGGGTACCCATGGGAAGACCACCACCAGTTCAATGGTGGCATGGATACTGGAATATGCAGGAATGGAGCCTGGGTTTCTGATCGGCGGGATACCCCGGAACTTCGGGTTATCGGCCAGACTTGGCGGTTCCGCTTTCTTTGTCATTGAAGCGGATGAATATGACACCGCTTTTTTCGATAAACGTTCCAAATTTGTCCATTTTCGGCCGAAAACAGCAATTCTGAATAACCTGGAGTTTGATCATGCTGATATCTTCTCGGATCTTGCGGTAATCGAACAGCAATTTCATTATTTTATACGCGTCATTCCCGGCAACGGTCTTGTCATCAGCAACGGGAAGGAGGAAAGCCTGGAGCGTGTACTGGCGAAAGGATGCTGGACGCCGGTAGAAAGGATAGGAATAGCCAACGGTTGGCAGGCGAATTCGTCGGCCGATGGGGGAGTCGCAATTTGTTTCATGGGCGAATCCCAGGGAATATTGCATTGGGATTTACTGGGAGAACACAATCGCATGAATGCACTGGCTGCGCTGGCTGCCGCTCGTCATGCCGGTGTGCCGGTAAACATCGCCATCGCGGCTCTTATGCAATTCAAAAACGTCAAGCGACGCATGGAGATATGCGGTGTAATCAACGGCATTACGGTGTATGACGATTTTGCTCATCACCCCACCGCGATCCGGACAACTCTCGACGGCTTGCGCGACAAAGTGAATGGGGCACGCATCATTGCTGTGCTGGAGCCCCGCTCAAACACCATGAAAATGGGCACATGGAAAGACAGTTTGGCAAACAGTCTCGCTGGGGCTGACATGGTGTTCTGCTATACTGCCAATCTGGGCTGGAACGTCAAGGTGGCTTTAGTTTCCATGGGCGAGAGAGCCGTGACCCATGACAGCCTGGAGAAGTTAATCGCGGCCATTGCGGCCGCCGCTCATCCCGGTGACCATATACTCATCATGAGTAATGGTGGTTTCGGGGGCATTAACGAAAAGCTGCTGAAGGCTATTGGCGGCGCGGCTGAAAAATAACGAGCAGAGTAGTGATATGCGTTTCAGGCTTGACAACATGTGACTGGCTGACTCACTAAACGGGCTTCAGGCCGTAAGGGTTGAGATCGATAATCATCGTCGCTCATCAATGCCGGGAGGAAAATCAGTACAGCGATTTCACTGTTCCGCAGTTTGCGCTAATCCATCGGCCGCTCGTGTCTGCATGCTCGTTAACAGGCGTATTTTGTATGGTGCCATTAAATATAGTCCATCCTGAGAAGCTTTCCGGGTTTGTAAATGTTCCCTCCGCTCTTCCAGTACCCTTGAACTGGGAATCTGTACAGACGAGATCCATCTTGTAACTATTTTCTGTTCGAATCGCGTTTTTAACGCTACATCCAGATTGATGTGGATGAAAATAGGATGGAATTTTTTCGTCCGCCATTTGCTGGGTGATGCAAACCTTGGATGTCGCTGCTCCATTCTGAATCTGCGGCATGTCCAATCCATATTGCTTAGCCAGGCTTGTCAATTTTTGCATTTGATCTGGCGGAATCTGGGGTACCAAGGCCAACAACATTGACGTGGTGGTTACTTCCCATAATCCCGGACGCATGTGGTCTTCGGCTGTACCTGCCACTGAAACTGTGGATACCAATAACAGTGATAAAAGGATTTTTTGCATCGAGTCTCCTGAAAACGGTGATACATAACGTTAACCCCAGATAGTTCCAGATAATTCATTAGGCGGCTCTGCGAGCCTACCTGAGTGCTGGCAGTTTACGGCCATTTTTGCCGCCGTGTTTGCTATGAGGCGCGGAAATAGTGCAAATAGTATGATTGTGGGCGAGTTGGGGACAAACGCAGTTATCGTTTTTAGCGCGATCCGGAATCAGAAATATGAGAAATATGTCATGGAAGGAGAGAATTGAAAATGAGCAAGTTGCGGAAATATACACATGTTTTGAGTATGCTGATAACTTTATGTGTTTCAGTGAGCACATGGGCTAATGTGGGTGATAGGGATCTTATCACTGCAGCTGCGAGTGGTAATCTCGTCCGGGTCAAGGCGCTGCTCGCCGCTAAAGCCGATGTGAACGCCAAGACAGATAATGGCGCCACCGCGTTGATCGCTGCGTCGGAGAACGGCTACGAAGAGGTAGTGCAAATGTTGCTAAATGCCAAGGCGAATGTAAACGCGAAGACAAGCAACGGCACGACTGCATTGATGCAGGCATCGCAGAAAGGTCATGGACAGGTAGTGCAAGAGTTGCTTGCCGCCAAAGCCAATGTGAAT
>JBDTWQ010000173.1:0-2732 GCA_040006595.1 Nitrosospira sp. | reverse complement strand
ATTCCGCTCACTACCGGGCCCGACGCACTGCGAACTTGTACTATTTGTCCGTCTATTGCGTTGCCGAGCGCTTTGCCTTCCGCGGTCACACTGAATCCGCGTCCGCTCGAAACCAGTTTCACATTCTGGTGCACTCTCACTGCCGTCTGCGCACGCAGCATATCGTGACGTAGCGGGCTGCCGAAAGGAATGCTGCTGGCCATTGTCCTGCCAAAAGCCTGGTTAGGGTCAGTGACGATGCCGGGCGGCAACTGTGTCAAATCTCCCTTTTGAGTGGTGAAGTCCGCAACCGTCAGCAATTGGCCTTGTGTCAGCGGTCTGGCGCTGACTACATAATCCGCCATCACCTTCACCGTTGCACGTACGTAAATGGTCCACGGATGAGGCACCGTGCAATTCACCACCACGGTTGTATTACCCCATGCGCGGCTGCCGGATGGCAATGACGGCTCGAGTGCCGCGCAGGCCGGTAGACTCATCCGCGCATCAATTATTCCGGGAATGATTTCGACCTCACCAGGTAAACCTGCCGAGTGAGTTTTCAGGAAGTTCACGACCACTTCCTGGATGAGACGGGCATCCTGCTTTGGGTGTGCTGATGCAATGGCCAATGTGGATGCGGAAAAAAGGGCAACCAGGCTGAGGCTAAATGACAACCGGCGCAAATAGGTGACGGGCATGACGGATTCCTCCAACAATTTTCCCGGATCGGGTGAACCGAGGCTAGCGGCTATTCTAGTTGGCCGCGCCATAAGCGGTACCCCGATATGAGGCTGTTTTCAAGCGTTGTTCGACGGATCGTCCAGATGCGGTCCCCTCTACCATGCTGGTAAGTTTGCGCGTGTGGGAGAGCGAATTTCAAAGTCCGGATATAGGAGGATTTTACCCCGCTGCTTCATGCTTTGACGGGCCCCGCCCTGTAATACGATGGTTATGAATCATTAACGACAGAAAAAAACATTGCTTGAGGAAAAATCATGATCGACAAACTCGATTCGACATTTCGTTTTTACCAGGATGCCGCCAATCTGCGAGCTCATCGCCAGCAGCTGATCGCATCCAACATCGCCAATGCGGATACGCCGCAATACAAGGCACGCGACATCGATTTCAATACCGCGCTGCAAGGCGCATTAACAGGGAGCGGGCCGGCTGTCACGCTGGCTACGAGCGCGCCCAGCCACATTGCACCTGATACCGGGGCATCGCGCGGTGCGCCATTGCTGTACCGCAGTGCCGTGCAAGGCAGTGTCGACGGCAACACGGTCGATATGGACGTGGAACGAAGCCAGTTCGCCGACAATGCCATTCACTATGAAGCCAACCTCACATTCATCAGCAACCAGATCAGGATGATGCAATCAGTCATTCAGGGTTAAGCAAGATCAAGGATAAGGTCAAGGAGAAAGCATTATGTCACTGTTCAATATATTTGCCGTCGCCGGATCGGCCATGACCGCTCAGAATCAGCGTCTCAACGTAGTCGCGAGCAACCTCGCCAATGCCGACAGCGCGGTGAGTTCCAATGGTCAGCCATACAAGGCCAAGCAAGTAGTGTTCGAGAGTACTCAACTGGGGGGCCAGCTCGGCGGCACAAATGCCAATAGCGCTTCAAGTGGCGTAAGGGTGTCCTCGGTGATCGAAGATCAGTCGCCACTGAAGATGGTGCACGACCCCAGCCATCCGCTGGCGAACAAGGAAGGCTTCGTGGCCATGCCCAATGTGAATGTAGTGGAAGAGATGGTCGATATGATTTCGGCCTCCCGCTCATACCAGAACAACGTGGAAATGATGAATACCGCAAAGACGTTGCTGTTGAAAACTTTAACAATCGGACAATAAGGAAGACACATGAGCTCTATTCAGGCAACCGGATCGGCAACAGACCTGTTTACAACATACAACACCAATAGCAGTAGCGCAGCGCAACCTGCTGCGGATGATCCGCAGGATCGTTTTCTCAAACTGCTAGTCACTCAAATGAAGAATCAGGATCCCCTCAACCCGCTCGACAATGCCCAGGTAACTTCGCAGCTCGCGCAAATCAGCACGGTAAATGGGATCGAGAAACTTAACGCCACGATGGAATCCATGGCGAGCGGTTTTACGGCAGGCCAATCCCTGCAGGCTGCAAATATGATCGGCCATAACGTATTGATCCCTGGATCCGCACTGCAACTGGCTCAGGGCGGCGGCGTGTTCGGCGTCAATCTTGCGCAACCCGCCGACCAAGTGAAAGTGACAATACTGGATAGTGCCGGCAACGCGGTGCAGGTCATGGATATAGGCGCACAAGCGGCGGGTTCATTACCCCTGACGTGGGATGGCAAGACGAGCGATGGCGCGAAGGCTCCTGACGGCAATTATACCGTTAGCGTCAGCGCGCTACGCGGTGACCAGCAGGTCGATGCCCAAACGCTCGCCTTCGGTATGGTTCAGGGGGTGACCCAGGGCAGTCAGGGTGTGCAATTGAACGTCGGCACGCTGGGTTCGACCGGACTCGCAAATGTCAAACAGATTTTTTAACCGGCTTTATTCAACGATTCCAACTTTAGTCTCTGAAAGAGACGTTCACCTAAGGAGTGCATAATGGGTTTTCAGCAAGGTCTAAGTGGTTTGAACGCAGCGTCCAGGAATCTGGACGTGATCGGCAACAACGTCGCCAATGCCAACACGGTGGGATTCAAGCAATCGCAGACGCAGTTTTCCGATGTTTTTGCCAGTTCGCTTTC
>JBDTWQ010000172.1:0-2811 GCA_040006595.1 Nitrosospira sp. | reverse complement strand
GGTCAAGCGTACATAGTGTTACTCAAAGACGACAATCATCTGTACGCTACCGCACGCTCTTATACATCCAGCCAGACCCGGTTACGCCTTCCTATTCCTGGCGGACATCCAGACCGGCATGGGGCTTATAAACTGATGATCTTTGTTAGCACCGCACTGCCTCGTACCTGAATTATTATAATGGCACATGCATGTGGCCGTCAGCGATTGTGTGCTGGATTGATGATGTGCATGAGCATATTGCGCGTAGTAATGTTCATCGAGCGTGAAGCGACTGGATCCGTTCGCGCAGCACGGGCAGGAGCTCGTGTTCAAACCATGGATTGCGCTTGAACCAGGGTGTGTTGCGCGCCGATGGGTGCGGCAGCGGCAGATATTCCGGCGCAAACTCGCGCCACGCCTTTGCCGTTTCCGTCAATGACCGTTTGCGGCGATTGCCGAGAAAGTGGCGCTGCGCGTGCAGACCAATCAGCAGAGTCAATTCAATCCGCGGTAGCTTGGCCAGCAAATGATCAAGCCATAACGTCGCGCATTCTCGTCGCGGCGGCAGATCGCCGCCATTTCCCCGTCCCGGATAACAATAACCCATCGGAATTATCGCAATCTGCGACTCATCGTAAAATCTATCGGTGTCCAGGCCCATCCACGTGCGGAGACGTTCTCCGCTTGGGTCATCCCACGGAGTCCCCGTAGCGTGCACGCGCATGCCGGGCGCTTGACCTACGACGAGGATGCGAGCCGATTCGCCGACGCGCAGGACCGGTCGCGCGCCAAGCGGCAGATGGCTCTCGCAAACGCGGCATTTGCGCACTGCCGCCAACAACCCTTCAAGGGTGGGATATTCCGTTTCTCGCATTATGTCTCGCAACGTCGTGACGCATACGTAAACTTGTCATTGTTTGCTTTAATTCTGTTTGCTCGCGATTAAAACGAAGGGTTGCGGTTTTCTCTAGTCATTCGCGCTCGTTCACGAGAGCAGTCTCGAGTATATCGGCTGGCGGCGGGTAAGTGATTTGCATGCCATTAACGTGGGCGAACGCGGTAAGAAAGTGTGGTCTACGTCCCTTAGGTCCAATAATGTCCTCGACGCGAACGCCTCGGACAAGCAGTGCGTCCCCAATCATCGACCGGTGACAGCGCCAGGGAACTGCTTCAGCGCACATCAAGACACAGCGCTCCATTTTCGCCAGTTCCGCGACCCCCTGGACGTTCTCGCCGAACTCCGGGGATTGCATGTAATCCGCATAACCTCGAAACGAGAGATTGTGCCAGCCGGAGTTGGGAGAATCGGCACGCGCGTGGCGCAAGCCTCCGAGACCCGGAAGATGGACATAAGCAATCTGGACCGCGTCTAACGATATGGGGAGTGCGTCTTGATTGAACTGGGGATTGTGACGCGAGCGCGGTACGGTCCTCACATCAAGCACTCGGTCGATTTCATTGCTCCGCAGCAAATCGAGGAAGGTATCTATCGACCGCGTTGAATGGCCAATCGTGCAGACAAGCGGTCTGGTCATTGCGATGCCGCTACTCAAGCTGAAGGATCACAACGTGAACCCCCTTTGCGTAGTGTTGGACTTGAATAACACTTTTGAGGCTGCCGTTTTGATATTTTCTTCAAGTGAACAAATATCGATCAGGCTTCCCGACGATGCCTGATGAACAACTCATAACTGGCGTGATGAGCAATTATAGCTGCTTCGCAAAAAATGCTGTTGAGAATCGCTTAAAGCTGACTGCGGTTAATCCAAAGTTAACCCACCATAACCAGGAGAGATCTGGCATCAACGGCAGAATAGAAACGTTATAAATCGACATCCCTCCTTTTTTTCTCTAATTGAAGTAAGTCCGCCCACACATGTTGGTTTGCTCGCTACAGCACATGTTGGTTTGCTTGTGCACATTACTGTTAGGAACTATTATGCTCTTACGACGCACACCTGCGGCAGAACCCGTTCAGCGAAAACTTTGATCTATTAGTTTTTTCCTGCCAGTTATTTATTATGCTCGTCAGTGTGTCTCACTATTAGTGGCCAGGCAGCGCCGAGCCAAATGGATCTCCATAAGGAGAATGCACGATGACAACGTACAAGACCACCCTGAAAGGTCGTGAGGAAATTGCCTCACGGACGATGGCATTTCATTTCGAAAAGCCGGAAGGATTCGCCTATAAGGCAGGCCAATGGACGGATTTCACTCTGATCAACCCATCTGAAACTGACGCAGAAGGCAATACGCGCGGATTTTCTTTAGCGAGCGCGCCTTATGAAGACGATCTGATGGTGGCAACACGCATGCGGGACACGGCGTTCAAGCGCGTATTAAAAACAATTCCACTCGGCACGGAGTTCAAAATGGAGGGGCCGGGCGGATCCTTCACACTCCACAACAATAAAGCCATTCCTGCGGTTTTCCTCACCGGCGGCATTGGCGTAACACCGGTGCGGAGCATCGTTCTGCAAGCTATTCACGATCAGGTGGAGCGGGAGCTTTTTGTCTTTGATTCCAATAACAGGCCAGAGGATGCGGCTTTTCTGAACGAGTTGATGAAACCGCAGGGGGAAAACCCACATTACACTTTTATTGGCACAATGACCGAGATGGAAAAATCCAGCCAGGAGTGGCACGGGGAAGCGGGGTTCATCGCCAAAGCGATGCTTTCGAAATACCTCAGTGATTTGACTCTTCCCATTTTTTATGTCGCCGGCCCGCAGGCGATGGTGACCGCTATGCGCAAAGTATTGAACGAATCGGGTGTCGATGACGACAATATCCGCACCGAGGAGTTTTCAGGCTATTGAGGTGGAGCTG
>JBDTWQ010000171.1:0-4016 GCA_040006595.1 Nitrosospira sp. | reverse complement strand
CAATTCCATGGTTCGTTCGGCAGCGCCGGCTGCTCGCTGCAGCTCTCCAATCACTTCCGAAATAGATGCCACGGCAGAACCGACGATTACGCTATAAAATACGAAGGCGGCCAACTCCCCGCCGCTGATGCGTCCCTCGATAACATCGATGCCGCCTATCCACAGCATCAGACCCACGGCACCGAGTACCAGCACAATGACAATGGTAATCAGCCAAGCACGTTGAATAGTGCGAAGCTTGGCAACGGTAAAAGCCCCTTCGACATAATTTTGGAATAAACCTTTGTCGGTCTCCTGGTGATTGTAGGCCTGTACGGTTTTAATCTGCCCCAGGACTTCTCCGACGTATGCTCCGACTGCGGCGACCTTGTCCTGGCTGAGGCGGGATAAATCTCGGACCCGACGTCCAAATATGAGGATGGGCGCCACCACCAAGGGTACGCAGACCATCACGATTGCCGTCAATTTCGCATTGGTAATAAACAGCCAGATAATTCCCCCTAGCATCATGATGAAATTACGCAAGGCAAAAGATACGGACGAACCAATCACCGATTGAAGCAGCGTCATGTCCGAGGTCAGGCGCGATTGAATTTCAAGACTGCGGTTCTTCTCATAGAAGCCCGGATGTAAATCGATCAGATGATTGAATACCCTGCAACGAATATCGGCAATCACGCGTTCGCCCAGCCAGGTGACCCAGTAATAGCGCGTAAATGTCCCCCCGGCCAAGGCAATTACCAGCAGTAAGAATACGAATACATACTGTGCCAGCAACTCCTGAGATTGTGTTGCAAAGCCACGATCAATCAGCAACCGGATGCCCTGTCCGATAGACAGCGTGATTGCCGCCGTGAACAATAATGACAGGAAACCATAAAGTACCTGCCGTTTGTAGGGTGCAACAAATGCGGCCGCCATTTTTACGGCCTGCCATCGAGTGCGAGCAGGTTGTGAATGTTTCGGCATTGATGCGTGATCGCCGGATTAAACGTTAACGGGAAAATAATATGCGCTTGAGATCCCGTCCAAGGGAAACTGCCGCAAGTTGCATATGATAGCGCGATAAGACGCCGGACCTGCGAAAGCTCAGCCCCGGCCGCGCGTTTCCTGCCCGATTTGAACGTGTGCTGTTACCCTTCCCTTCCCGGCTTGATCGTGTTCAGGCTGACCTCAACCTGACTTAACCGGCCTTTTGCCCTGCTTCTTCCGGGTGCGGTTCGCTATTGTCCTGCGTGGGGTCTTGCATAACGTGGACAGGGACATGCGGATGGGAATGAATCAGATTCCCGTGACGATGAACGGTGGTCTGCAACATGCGTTTTTCCTGGACAAGCTTGTAAAAAGCCGCCAGACAGAATAATAACGCGCCAAACAATACGATCGTTGCTCCCGAGGCGGCGTTAAAGATATAGCTCAGATACATCCCCGCAACGCCGGTTGCCGCACCTATGACGGTAGAATAAATCAGCATGCGGCTGAAGCAATCCGTCAGCATGCGGGCAGTGACGGCGGGCGCGATAAGCGTGGCCGCTATCATGGTGACGCCGACGACATTCATGGAAGCAATGATGGAAAGAGTAAGAAGGAGCGAGAATATTAACTGCACGATTCCCGTCCTGATGCCGAATACCCGTGCCGCTTCATTATCGAAGGTGGAAAAAAGCATGGGCCTGTACATGAAAAACATCATTGTGATGGTAGAAGCGGTAACCAGCCCGATAACCATCAGGTCTTTGTCCGTAATACCCAGAATATTGCCGAACAGGGCGGCCTCGAAATTCTGGCTGAAGTTTCTTGCCTGACTGATAATGATTACACCCAGGGCGAACATCGCTGTCGTAACAATACCGATTGCGGCATCCGATTTTATCTTGCCGTTTTTTGTGATCCGGTTAATCAATAGTGCGGCAAGCAAGCCCATCGCACCCGCACCGGCATAAAAGTTGAAATTGAGCGTAAAACCTACCACTGCTCCGCCAAATGCCGCATGCGACAGTCCATGACCGACATAACTCATCCCGCGCAGTATCACATACACGCCAATCAAACCGCATAAAGAACCTACCATCAGCGCAGCCAGCAGACCGTGCCGAAAGAATTCATATTCCAGCGGTTCGAGAAGAAATTCCATTTATCAGTTGTCGCCCATGAGATGCAAAGGCGTGCCGTTGGCAATCAGGAAATGGTCCCCATGCCTGACTATGACGATGTCGCCTCCGTAGGTTCTGGTCAGTATCTCGTTGGTAAAAATGTCACAAGGCCGGCCTTGCGCCACCACGCCGTTATTGAAGCAAATAACCCAGGGCAGATGTGACGCGACAGCGTTAAGGTCATGCGTGGTAAGCAGGATGGTAATGCCCTCGCTATTGATATCGCTCAACAGGTGCAATACCTCATGCTGGGTCTTGATATCGACCCCGGAAGTCGGTTCATCCAGCACCAGAAGTTTCGGATTGTTAATCAGCGCGCGCGCAAGGAATGCACGCTGGCGCTGGCCACCGGAGGTATGCACGATGTGGTGATGCAGGCAGTCATAGATACCGAGCCGATGAGCCAGCACATGAACGCGTTCACGTTCTTCCTTGCTTGACCACGGCAGGATTCGCTTGTTTGTGTAGAGGCCCATCATGATCACCTCCTCCACCGTAACCGGAAAATTCCAGTCTACCGTTCCCAACTGCGGCACATAGCCAATGGTGCCGGGCGGCACGTTATCCACAGGACACCCATTGAGAAGCACGCGGCCCGAAAAAACGGGGTGTGTTCCCAATATGGTTTTGAGCAGTGTAGTCTTGCCGCACCCTGTAGGCCCCACCACGCCCGCGAACTGCCCCACGGCGATTTCCAGCGACACGCGTGCAAATATCACATGGTGCTCATAACCGGCAGTCACATTGCTCAGGTTAACTGCGGAATTCATCCACAACCGCCCATGATTCAGGGTATGGCATTGCGTGTATCGACATTGGCCACACAACCGGGATTACCACCCAGCGCCTCCGTCATGATTGCCATGTTATTGACCATCATGCCAATAAAGGAATTATTGGGCGGCGGAGGCAGTTCGTCATCCGAAAGATGATCAATAAATTTTGCGCCGGTTTCCCTCGCAATTTGTTCCGCCGCCTTGCTGGGAAAAACCTCGGAACCGAAAATGGCAGGCACCTTCTCCTTGTTGATCTGCTTGATGATACGAATCACCTCTCGCGGACCCGGCTCGGAAAAACTGGCAGGCTGGATTGCTGCGATAACCTTCATGCCGTAACGAGGCGCAAAATAAGCAAAGGAGTCATGATACGTAACCAGCTTGCGGTTTTTCTCCGGGATGGTTTTAACGCAGTTAAAGATGGCTTCATCCAGCACCCCAAGTTTGGCCAGATAAGCCGCCGTATTCGCGATATAGCCTTCCTTGTGCTGCGGATCGAGCGTAATCAGATTATCCCGGGTAATTTCGGCATAACGCATCGCCAGCGCGATGTTGGGCCAGAGATGGGGGTTAGGATGCCCATGCTCACGGGGAAAGCTGAAATCGTACCGCCAATCCTCCTTGCGCAATGCATGGTTGCCAAGCCGAACGATCGGCGTTTTCGCCCTTTTTACTTTTTCCGCCAGCTTCACCGTGGGCAACTCAAGATCAAGGCCATTCACAATGATGATATCAGCACCCCTTAAAGTTTTTACATCCGTTGGCACCGGCTCGAAGGTATGGGAATCGGCCCCATCCGGTACGACACCCGTCACATCGACGTAGCCTGCGCCGACATTCTGCACAATATTGGTGATGGGGGCGACTGTGGTAACGACATTGATTCTTTTATTCGGGTCATCAGCATGCGCCACATTAACCGAAGACAGTACCAGCAGAAACGGCAGGAACTTGATGGTAAGCCGGATAGATTCATTCATAATTTTTCGAATTTTAGGAATGCTATAACTTATTAGTTTAGCCTCTCATAATGAATATGAAAAGATGTAAATATTTCATACACAAAAAAACATGAAGTTATAGCTCT
>JBDTWQ010000170.1:0-13887 GCA_040006595.1 Nitrosospira sp. | reverse complement strand
AAAGCAGGGATAACATGGACAAAAAACGTCCCGTGTCATTACAGCTACATAACTAAGATGTAACTGAGGTTGCTGGCGGCCGTAAGATGAGCATGTTCCTCCATGAGCGCGATAAAGAATGTGTCATGGATCCGAACGCAATTGTTGAAACCGTAATTGTTATACCACCCGCCACTTTTGTACCTGCTAAAGTAGGGACTGGCGCTGGAATCAAGCTCAGTTCATGGCACTGCACCGGATGAAGGTTCGTCCAATGTCTGACCACTGAGATTGCCATTATCCGGAGGCCTGGAGTATCCTGACCAACATTGTAGTCGCTGGCGAGGTGCAGGATAGAGGACTAAAAGAGCCCGGCAGTAGTGGACAGATTTCCCCCGCACCGTTGTAAGAAGGGTCGGCAAAGGGTGGCTGGCTTCATGGATAGAGGCGAGAACTTCTGTTTCAAGAGCAGAGAAGAACTTCTTATGAATCCGTCGTCAAAGAATGTCGAGTTTACGTTTAAATTTATGGGAAGCTTTTTAAGTCAATCTTCAGTGAATTAATTATGCAGGAAGTACCCGACTTGATCGCCTGCGAGGAATGCGATGCGATTCATCGCAGGTTGGCGCTGGATCACAACGAAATTGCGCTCTGTAGTTGCTGTGGTGCCGAGTTGGAGCGCGACATGAGTTCTCATGGCAAGCGTGTTCTGCCGCTGACGATTGCCAGTTTGGTCATGTACATTATTGCCAATGCCTTTCCGATTGTTGAAATGGAGCTCCATGGTCTTGCCAGCCAAACAACGATCATGGGCGCCGTTGCCTCCTTGAACGCTCAGGGGATGCCGCTGATAGCATTTCTGGTTCTGGCGACCACGATTCTGTTTCCCCTGGTCCAGCTTGTGAGCCTGATATATTTGCTTGTCTCAATAAATACAACCGGACACTCATCCGGGCTTAATTTACTGGTGCGCATGATTCAAACCTTGCGGCCATGGGTGATGGCGGAAGTTTTTCTACTCGGCGTAATTGTTGCGTTCGTCAAATTGACTAGTATGGCAACCGTATTGCCTGGAGCCGCGCTATGGGCATTGAGCATGCTGACGCTCCTTCTGGCATCAGTGTTTTCATTCAATCCCCGCTATATCTGGCGGATGGCTTTACCGAAAAAGAGGGGAAAGAAAATAATGCCGGCTAATAGAGCCGGAGACGCTCTATCAACCGAAAAAACCATCAAGGCTGAAATACCGTGAAGACAGCGGCAAGGCTGGGCTTCGTTTCGTGTCACCATTGTGCCACCTTGTGGAAGGGTGTTAAAGCTCATGACCATTGTGGATGTTGCGGCGCGAGGCTGCATTTGCGCAAACCTGACAGTCTCAACCGAACCTGGGCTTTTGTGCTCGCTGCCTGCATCATGTATTTTCCTGCAAATCTGTTGCCGGTCATGATTACCACCTCTTTCCTGGGAGAGGAGCAGCAGGACACCATCATGAGTGGGATCATTTATTTCTGGACTTCCGGTTCATGGGTATTAGCGGTTATTGTTTTTATTGCCAGCTTTCTGGTGCCCCTATTCAAGCTGGCGGTTATGATTCTGCTATTGATAATGGTGCAACGGCGCAGTAGCTGGCGCCTCCAGCAACGAGCACAACTTTATCGCATTGTCGAAGTAATTGGCCGATGGTCGATGCTGGATGTTTTCGTTGTATCTTTGTTAACCGGACTCGTACAGATTAAAGGTTTCGCCACGATCTACGCTGGAGAAGGTATCACTGCATTCGCTGCAGTAGTGGTCTTTACCATGCTTGCCTCAATCAGTTTTGATCCCCGTCTGATGTGGGATACAGCGGAAGAGGAATGTGGGAAACCGGTATGAGCGAAGGAACAGATGAAACGAGAGAAGCAGGGGGAACCGCGCATTCCGGGGAAGCAGCGGAAACCATACCTGCGCCTGAGAAGGCGCGGCAGCGAGACTGGGTTCCCTCGTTAATCTGGCTGATTCCCATACTTGCAGCGGTTATCGGAATTTCGCTTGCGGTCAAGACCTGGGTCCAGCGCGGGCCCGAGATCACCATTGTGTTCAGCTCCGCCGAGGGACTGGAAGCGGGCAAGACCAAGGTTAAATATAAAGAAGTTGAAATTGGCACAGTGCAGTCGATCATGTTGAGCAAGGATCGCACTCACGTTCTGGCAAGCGTGCAGTTGAAGAAGGAAGCCGAAAGCTTTGCCGCAGCCGACAGCCGCTTCTGGGTGGTACGTCCACGTATCGCGGGTTCAGGTGTATCCGGACTGAGTACCTTGCTTTCCGGGGCTTACATTGGCGCCGACGCGGGAGTTGCAACGGAGAAAGCAGACACATTTACCGGATTGGAGGTGCCGCCCACAATTACACGGGATGTTTCTGGCAAGCAGTATGTTTTACATGCTGCTGATATTGGTTCACTGGATATTGGTTCGCCTATTTATTACCGCCGAATTAAAGTAGGGCAGGTGACTGCGTTTGATCTGGATGAAAATGGCAAAGGCATTACCATACGCATATTTGTTAATGCTCCTTATGACAAATTTATCGGTATGAATACTCGCTTCTGGCATGCCAGTGGTTTTGATATGCAAATTAATGCCGGCGGCTTCACCTTCAATACGCAATCGTTGGCGACTGTTGTGCTTGGTGGACTTTCGTTTCAATCGCCAGATGATGAACCCGGCCCTCCTGCGAAGGAGAATACCGCGTTTGCCCTGGTTGAGAGTCAGACCGAAGCATTAAAAGAACCGGATGGCGAATCAGAGGTAATATTGCTTGACTTCAAACAATCGGTACGTGGCCTGACCCCTGGCGCCGAAGTAAGCTTTCGCGGACGGGTATTGGGGCACGTGAAATCGATAGGCATTGAATATGATCCCAAGCAGCGAGAATTCAGCATGCCGGTGCTGGTAGAAGTTTATCCGGCGCGCTTGGGTCAAAAATTTGCCGAATATCGAAAGCAATCAAAAGACACTCCGCAACAGCGATTGCAATTCATGATCAATCGTGGTTTATACGCGCAATTACGCACCGGCAACCTCCTTACCGGCCAGGTTTATATTGCTCTTGATTTTTTCCCTAAAGCTATTTCGGCCAACGCGGCAAAAAAAGATGCTTCCAGTAATATAGCCGGCAAAGATATTTCAACCACATTGTTACAATTGCCAACTATTCCCAGCAATGCTGAGGAAATTCAAACACAGATTTCGGAGATTGCGCTCAAGCTAAGTAAAGTACCCTTTGATCAAATTGGTAACGAGATGCAGCAATCGTTAAAAGTGCTCAAGCAAACATTGAACAGCACCGGGCAGCTGGCGGAGAAGTTGAACAACGATGTGGCGCCCGAAATTACGGTGGCGATGAAAGATGTGCGTAAAACCTTGAATGCCGCGGAACGTACACTATCTGAAGATGCACCATTGCAACAGGATTTGCGCCAGACATTGCAGGAATTGGCGCGTGCGGCCGCTTCGCTGAGAATATTGACAGATTATTTCGAGCGCCATCCTGAATCAGTGATTCGGGGTAAGCGCGGAGATAAACAATGAAACTGCTGGTACGCAGCATAGTAGGAATGGTAGCATCATTACTGGCTGCCGGCTGTGCATCAGTCCCAGAAACGCGGTTTTATACGCTATCGGTTTCATCTGAGGCATCCGGGGTAAAGGACACATCTGGGCATTCTCCGCAGGTCGGGTCCAGGCCAATTTTTATTGACGTTATGCCGGTCAGTGTGCCAGAACGGCTGGCTCGTCCGCAACTGGTTGTGCGTACGCAAAGTTCAGGTCAGGACACTCAGCTTTTCATTCTTGAACAGGATCGCTGGTCTTCCAATTTCAATTATGAATTACGTGATGCGTTCGCTACTGGCATCGCTAACCAAATTGGAGCTATAAACGAGACACGCGGAAGCCGTGAACCTGATCAGCCCGGCTATCGCATTGCGATTGAGCTGAGTCAGTTCGACGCAATAGTCGGCGACAAGGTACGAGCAAGGTTTGGCTGGACAGTTACGCGTTCCACCGACGGCCGTAGCGCTGCGTGTTATTCTCCGATTTCAGAGCCCGTTAGCGGTGGCATCGAGGGTGTGGTAAAAGGCATTCAACGCGTCGTTTCAAGCGTGGTGGCAGACATATCCAGAAGCCTGACCAATTTGGATATGGACCATGCTGCCATCTGTGCACCGCGCAGCAACGTGATTGAGAGGTATTAGTTGAACCGGACGGGACATGAATATAAGATCGAATCGAATCTACACCATAGGCGATCATGAGACATAACTATCGAGTGGCTGTTTTGCTGCTGACATACGCGATGCTGATTACCGGTTGCGCTACCACACGTCCGCGCGACGAAGCCATGGCCCCGATTGATCCCTATGAGAATGCTAACCGTAAGTCTTATGATTTCACTGATGTACTCGACCGGAAAATCCTGAAACCCGTTGCGGATAAGTACATCGAATATGTACCCATCCCCATGCAGCATTCCATCGGCAATTTTTTCGATAATCTCGGCTATCCGAATGTAATCCTGAATGTGTTTCTGCAGGGCAAGGTGCGCCAGGGGTTTCAGGATACATTGCGTTTTGTCGTCAACTCGACCATAGGCGGCGCAGGGCTCTTCGATATGGCGTCGCCGATGGGCCTCCCGTCGCATGATGAAGATTTTGGGCAAACGCTGGGGGTATGGGGCGTCGACGCAACTACCTACATTTTTATTCCCCTTTTTGGACCCAGCAGTAACCGCGATATATCGGGCCTTCCGGTCAGCGCGGCCACTAATGCTCTTCTCTGGACAGGCATTTACCTGATCGGTGCGCCGGTCACGATGCCGCTTGGCGCCCTTGATGTCATCCAGAAGCGGGCGAGACTATCCGGCCCCATGCAGATTCGCGATGAGGCCGCGCTGGACCCCTATCTGTTCGTGCGGGACGCTTATTTGCAGCAGCGCAAGCATCTGATATACGACGGCAACCCACCGCACGAGAGCTACGATGATTACAAGGAGAATGAATCTCCGGGCCGGTCGCTGCCCTGAGGATAAAAAACGGGTCGGCGGGGAGAAAGCACTTTCACGCAAGAAGGGACGCATTATTATTCGCCTGACAATGGGGAAGCCTGCCGCCGCCAAGGTATGGGAGCTCAATCATTCTCGCCTGGTGCCGGCAGTTGCAGTGGTTGGCACAGCTAGGTATTATTCAGTGCGTGCCCATCAGTCTGGCCGTCTATAGCTGGCCGATTGACCCACGATACCTCTTTCACAGGTGGTTGGCCGGTATGTACCCGGAATCCGGGTGTGTCCTGGAACATGCCTTATCATAAGCATTAGATCGAATCGAATCTATCATAGGTAAACATGAGACATAATCACCGAACGGCGGCCTTGCTGCTAATCTGCACGATGCTGATTACCGGTTGCGCCACCCCGCGTCCGTACGACCAGGGCCCGCACGACGAGGCTAAAGCCCCGATTGATCCTTATGAGAAGGTTAATCGTAAATCCTACGACATCACCGATGTGCTCGATCGAAAAATTCTGGAGCCTGTTGCAAACAAGTACATAGACTACGTACCTATTCGCATGCAGCATTCCATCGCGAACTTTTACGATAATCTTGCCTATCCGAACGTAATCCTGAATGCATTTTTGCAAGGCAAGGTACGCCAGGGGTTTCAGGATACGTTGCGTTTCGTCGTCAACACGACTATCGGCGGAGTAGGCTTGTTCGATATGGCTTCACCCATGGGCCTGCCCGCGCATGACGAAGATTTCGGGCAAACGTTGGGTGTGTGGGGCGTTAACGCAAATACCTATCTTTTTATCCCCTTGCTCGGACCCAGCAGTAACCGCGATGTGTCAGGTATCCCTTTCGGTGCGGTCACCAATCTTCTTTTATGGACAGGGATTTACGTGGTTGGCGCGCCAGTCACGATGCCGCTTGGCGCGCTTGGCGCCGTTCAGAAGCGGGCGAGGCTCGCCGGCCCCATGCGGCTGCGCGATGAGGCCGCGCTGGACCCCTATCTGTTTGTACGTGACAGCTATTTGCAGCAGCGCAAGCATCTGATATACGATGGCAACATGCCATCGGAGAATTACGAGAGTGCTTTGCAGGACGAGAATCCGATCCCAGCCCCTGTCCTGAAGGATCAGAAATAGGCGGACGTTGCCGAATGCATGGGTTTTTTACTGAACAAGGTGGTGTATTCGGACTATCCTGTTGAGGTGTAAAGGCCGCTGCAGTCAGATACGGGATTTAGCCCCCATCCGATAACCTTGCGGTAACCGGCGTGGCTCGGTATTATTCAATAGCGGACATCCGTACTCATTGCCGCGTTCGATTCAATCTCGTGATATTCCTTTTGCAGGTCATTACCTGCATGTACTCCCCTGAATCGGGGTATTTCAGTCGCACACCTGCAAGCGGCTATACGGAAACTCTATTTGACTGCATCACAATTACGCACATTCCTCGGATTTGCGATTCAGTTTTTCCAAGACGTGTATCCAACCTTGCCATGTCCGCCGTCGAATATTCCATTCATTCCTATCCAGCGCGAATAGGGATATCAGCGCTCATTCCGGTGCTAATCTTTTTTATGACGGGGAACGGCACGGCCGAGGCGCAGCAAACCGATAAAAATAGCCCCCCATCCGTCACCATAATCGCCCCGGAATCGGTGCGGAATCTACTGACAACACACTTTTCGCTGCCGACTACACCGTTGATGGATGAAACCGCCCGCGCGACCTTCATGCGCCGGGCTCATCGCGAGATAGATGAACTCCTTGCTACCGAAGGTTATTTCACGCCCACGATTGCCTTGCATCTCGATCCATTCGATAAACTCCCGGTGCTGGAAGTCAAGCCTGGACCGCGAACCACGGTAGCCGAGCTCAGTATCGAATTTACGGGAGATCTGGCGATTGATGAGCCCGGGCGGCATGCCCGCATTGAGAAATTGCGAGCGGCCTGGCCGCTGAAGGCCGGGCAGCCATTTCGCTCCCCAACCTGGGAAGAAGCCAAATCGGTATTGCTATCCAGCGTGGCGGAGGCTGACTATCCCGCAGCGGTGGTCGAGGAAAGCAAGGCGGAAGTGGATGCCGCCTCTTCCAGCGCCCGCTTGCTGGTGCGAGTAGATTCCGGACCGGCTTTCCGCTATGGAAACCTGGTAATTAAAGGGCTTAATCGCTATGATCAGTCGTTGATAAAAGGGTTGACCCCGTTCAAGGCCGGTGACCCTTATCGGCGGGACCAACTGCTTGCTTTTCAGACGAAACTGCAAAACCTGGCCCAATTCAGCTCAGCCGTGGTCAGCATCGAGCCCGCCGCCGCGACGCATCAGGCGGCACCGGTGGAGGTGACGCTCACCGAGGGACAGTCGCAGCGTGTCTCGGCCGGCGGAGGTTACAGCTCCAATACCGGAGCAAGGGGCGAAATCACCTATAGCAATAACGACTTTCTCGATCGTGCCTTGCGACTTAACAGCTTATTGCGCGTGGAGCAGAAGCGCCAAACGCTATCCGCCACGGTCGATAGCATACCCGACCCGACGGGCCGTTGGTTTTCACTGGGAACCCTTGCCGACAGAACGTTCATTCAAGGCCTGGAAACCGTACGTGAGAAAGTAGGCGTTAGCCGTTACCAGACTTCCGGCAAGATGGAAACGCAGCTTGCGCTTAACTGGCAGCGAGAGGATCGAAGCCCAAAGGGAGGTGTGCACCAGATCAATCAAACGCTGGTGCTGGACGGGCACCTGCGTTTTCGTTCGGTAGACAACCCACTGTTTCCGCGCAATGGCAGCGTGACTGAACTGCGCATCGGCGGTGGCAGCAAACAGGCGCTGTCCGATCAGAATTTCTTGCGCACCTATATGCGGCACCAGTCCTGGTATCCCGTGGGCGAACGCCATGTGTTATTCCTGCGCGGTGAACTGGGATATACGTTGGCTCCCTCGCGCTTCGGTATCCCCCAGGAATACCTGTTCCGTGCGGGAGGTATCCAGTCGGTACGCGGTTATGCGTTCCAGAGCCTGGGCGTTCACGAAGGCCAGGCTGTGGTCGGCGGCACGGCGATGGCTACCGGAACCATTGAATACAATCACTGGATCACGCCCACCTGGGGCGCTGCCGTTTTTACCGATGTGGGTGATGCTGCCGACAGCGTGCGCAGCCTGAATCTCGCTGTCGGGTACGGCGGCGGAATTCGCTGGCGCAGCCCGGTCGGACCGCTGGCACTCGATCTCGCACGGGGACAGAGGGATGGGAAATTGAGACTGCATTTTTCCATCGCCGTGGCCTTCTGAGCATGAGGTCACTTCCATGCATCGCAGATGAAGCGGGTTAAGGCTGGCGATAACCGGATGAATCACTTCAGGCCGGCGGTGCGGTTTCGACGAAACGAAAGCGTAATGCTATTACAGCGCGAAGCATGCCAATGAATGTAAGAGACCAGATCAACAGCGCGAACGCACCCCAACATCGGGAAATAATGTTCAGGGACTCAAAACCTGTCGCTTTCGCCAGGGTGAGCGTACATGCCGTATACATCCCCATGGGAAAAACCCTGCTCCATGAAGAAGGGTCATAGGAATGATATTGCCTGCCAAATGCCAGCCTGGACCATGGAAATACCTTTATCCACAGCGGTGTGGAGGCCGCGATATCGACAGCGATAAAATTCCGGATGTCCATGATCATTTGATAGGGAATCCAGCACGTGCCGATGATCCATGCGAGCAGAGTGATCCACAGCGTAGTTTCACGCATGCCTTCCCATGGTGCGCCCGCAGGCATATAAACAACAAATTTCGAGCCTGCCAGGGTAATGATTGCCACCGCTCCCATGCAGATCCAGTAGGGCGCTTTCCAGTCTTCCGGTGGAAAAGGTCTGAAAAACAGGCGATAAATCAGCAATGACACGATGAACAGATACAGAACAAAACTGGAGATCCAGAGCATCCATGCCGCGAGATAAGCGTAACCGGCATACGGAGCTGCCGCATTCAGCAGACGGAATCCCAGCAGGGCTACGGATACCGTGCTGACAACAATGAGCAGCGTTGCGTCGTTCACGGTTTCATACGGGGGTTTTTTTCGCTTGGATCTAAAACCGGAAAGAATGAAATACAGGCATACCACCCACCCGATCAGTGCCATAAACCACAATATTATCGCCAGATCCCTGGCTTGCTGAAATATGACAAGCTGGGTTGCAAGGGTATTGGTGCCCACCACGAACGATAAAAAAAGCCATGCCCGCTGAAGCGTCCTGAGGTCCGCCATCAAATTCGGGAAAAAAAACCATGCGCGCGCAGCCAGGACGGCACATAAAATCAGGTATAAAACCAGGTTCAATGCAAAAAGGGCCCGCGCGATATATGGAAACGCCATCCACTCAAAGGCAATCGACACAATGCCGGTGGCCATTACCATGGCAAAATATGCCGGGTGAAAATCTTTTATTTCGTTGCTAACAATGGTTCGGCATTGTTTCATGACGCATGCTTCCATAGTACCGGGGACCCGCTGGTGTCATGGCGGCAATCGTGGCCGCGTTTTCCGATCACACTGACATTATGCTGACATGTCCAATTTCCTGAGCAAAAATCCTGCTGAAAAACCTCGCTCCGGCAAAGGGCGATGGCGGCGGTTTGCCTTGCTACTGGCAGGCCTCATTATCATAACTGCTGGAGCTGGTATCTGGCTATCAATCAGTACATCCGGCCTCAGATGGCTGGGGTCGACAGCTTCGCATCTCAGCGGCGGCGATCTGGTATTCGAAGGGCTGGAGGGCAAACTGTCGGAAACGGTTAGCGTGCATACCGTGCGCTTTGCGCGGGGTGATCTGCTGGTCGTTGCCCGGGATGTGCAACTGCATTGGAAACCGGCTGCGCTGATGGCGGGGCTGCTGGAGATTACAGCGCTGACCGTCGCGGACATGGAAATTGTTTCACCGCCTTCCTCCGAGCCGGCATCGCTGCCGGAAAACCTGGAGTTGCCTTTGGCCGTGTCATTGCACAGGCTGGATGTCGGGGCGCTGCGCGTATTGTCCGAGGAAGGCGCCAAGCCGGATTTTTCGGCGGAGGATTTTTCGGCGGAGTTTGCAAGTGATGGCCGCAGACATCGGGTGGCCGAGTTGCGCATGAATTCTGAATTTGGCAGGCTGGCAGCTTCGGGGCAGATAGCAGCCATCAGGCCCTTTGAACTGGATGCGCGGATGGAGGTGGCAGGTCTGGCGGTATCGGACGCCGTGCCGGAAGCGCGCATTTCCGCCATTGTTACCGGCGACCTGGAGCAGATCCAAGTCACGGCGGAAGGGAACGGTGCTGGACTGATGGGGAAAGGCGAGGCGCAGCTGCGGCCATTCGCTCCCATCAAGATTGCCGGGTTGCATCTGGCGGTGAATGGTCTCAACCCGCAAGTTTTTGCTCCCGGCGCGCCCAAAGCCAATATCACGTTAGAGGCCGATCTGCGTGAAAATGCTGACGGGCAGCTTGAAGGCAGCCTGACGGGAGAAAACAGCATTCCCATGCCGCTCGATCAGGGCGGCCTGCCCCTGCTGGAAGTGAGTGCACAGCCGGTACTTTCTTCCGCATGGCTCCGGCTTGACGAGCTGACACTGGTCATGCCCGGCGGCGGCACCATCTCGGGGAATTTGGCGTGGCAGCACAAGCAGGGCACGGCCTCCGCGGACTTGGTGGTCAGCCGGATTGATCCCGCCAGGCTGGATACGCGCCTGAGCCCGGCCAGTATCAACGGAACGATGAAACTTAGCGGTGACGCAAAAGAACAGCAGGGCATGCTGGCGCTGCGGGACCGCAAGCTGCAAATGGATATTGTTTTTGCCAAGGCCGGCGATACCTTGACACTGAACAGGATGTATCTCGGGCATGGCAGGTCCGTACTCAGGGGCGAGGGAAAGCTCGGATTGAACGGACAACGGCCATTCAACTTTGAAGGCAGCCTTCATCACTTCGACGTTTCCGCGTTTGTGAAGATCCCGCCGACCGATCTCAATGCAACACTGAAACTGGCGGGCGAGCTGGAGCCCGGGCCGGCGGCCGGACCGGCAGGCACTGCACACTTCAGGATGAGCAATAGCCATATAGCGAAACAAACCGTGACCGGCAATGGCCGTATCGAGTTTGCGGGTCTCGACCGGGCCACAGGGCGGGTCAGAGGCAAAGGGGAAATCGAATTGCGGCTCGGCGCCAACCACCTGGCTGCGCGAGGAGGCTTCGGCCGCAAAGGCGATCAGTTGCAACTGGAAATCGCGGCGCCTGCCCTTGCACAAATCGGGCATGGGCTTGGCGGCTCCCTCACTGCCCGGGCACTGCTGGAAACCGGCTTTGCCAGTTTGGAGCAAGCGGGCCGCGCATTGCCGGATATGAATTTTGACGTCAAAGGGAAGGACCTTGCTTTTCCGGGGAATCATAACCTGACCACTTTCGCCGCCGATGGCACCGTGCAAGGCGATACCATTGCATTAAAGATATCGCTCACGGATTATGGGACAAAGGCGAAAACCGTTATACAAAGCCTTCAACTGAATGTGGAGGGCAGCAGTACCCAACATGAATTGCAGGCCGCCGCCCGTGTGGGCGCCGGCCAGGATCTGACCCTGCGAGCCAGGGGAGGCCTGAAAAAAACGGCTCAGCAATGGCAAGGATGGAAAGATATGCAGTGGCTAGGGGAATTATCCGGGCTGTCGGCAGCCGGCCGGTTTCCTTTTCATCTCACGGCACCCGCTCCTCTGGAAGCCAGTTCGGAACATCTTTCCCTCGGCACCGCAAGACTTGCCGTTGCAGGCGGGAATGTACAGATCAGTGGAATCGAGTGGACACCTCGAAAATGGAGCAGCAAGGGCCGTTTCAGCGGGATCGGGTTGCGCCCTCGCGCCCATGCAATTAAAGAAGAAGCGGAAAACCACGGCGCGCTTCGGCTAAAGGGCGAATGGGATATTGCGTCGGCCGTGCAACTGAAAGGCAATCTGAGCGTAATGCGGGAAAGCGGCGACTGGATATTGCCGGGAGATCCGCCCTTTCCGCTCGGATTGCAGAAACTTGAATTTGTGGCGCATGCCGCTGACGGCAGGGTAACGGGAGAACTGACGGCACGCGGAAAGCATCTGGGCGTGGCAAACGCCAGTATCGCCCTGCCCATCGTGAGATCCAGCAATACTGCCTTGAATTGGACAGTGTTACCCGATGCAGCGCTCAGTGGACATATATCCGTCAACATGGACGATATTTCCTGGGCTGGAATAGCACTCGATAATGAGAACAACCTGAGAACGGGTGGCCAGCTCGCTTTGCAGGCGGATATCGTCGGTACTTTCGGCATGCCGCGCCTCAAGGGACAGATACGCGGCGATCATCTGTCGCTGGCGCTGCTCGATCAGGGCGTGCGTCTTGAGCAAGGAACGCTGGCGGCACGTTTCGACCAGAAGTCCCTGCATATGGATGCGCTGGATTTTACCGCCCCCCACCTACCGCTGCCCGACGACCCCCTGCTTAAAAACCTGAAGCTTGATAAAAGTCCAGGCAGTTTGCGGGCATCCGGCGTCATGGATCTCACGGGCAAGCGCGGCAACCTGGAAATCACCGCCAGCCGCTTGCCGCTGACGCAGCGGCCCGATCGCTGGATCATCGCCTCCGGAACGGGCCATGCCAGCCTGGAAGACAACATGCTCACCTTAAAGGGCACGCTGACCGCGGATGCAGGCCTGCTCGGTCAGGCCACCGCCGGGCGCCCGCACCTGCCTGACGACGTCGTCGTTATCGGCCGGGAAACCCCTGCGCCGCAGCAAACGGAACGCCAAGGGCTGCGGATAGATATGGAGGCCGATCTCGATCTGGGCGAAAAATTCCATATACGCGCGTCGGGTCTGGAAGGAAGGCTGGCCGGCCGGTTGCGTCTGCGCGGCGAGCCGGGCGAGCGCCTGCGCGCCGTCGGCGCGATCACCGCGCGCGATAGCAATTTCGAGGCCTATGGCCAGCGCCTGACGGTGGAGCGCGGCATCGTCAATTTTCAGGGGCCGATCGACGACCCGGGATTGAACGTTCTTGCCGTGCGCAAGGGATTGGCGGTGCAAGCAGGTGTCGAAGTGACGGGTACCGTGCGCCAGCCTAAAGTACGGCTGGTATCCACCCCTGATGTGCCGGATCTGGAGAAGCTTTCATGGATTGCGCTGGGGCGTGCGCCGGGTGGTAAGGCTGATGCGTCCCTGCTGCTCGCAGCGGCAGGGTCCATCATGGGCGGGCAGTCCGGTGGCGTCACGGAGAAAATAAGCCGGGCGCTCGGCGTGGATGAGCTGGCAATACGGCAGTCCGGGGTCGATGCCTTGACCGGGCAGGTCGGCGTGGTCGGCAAGCGCCTTTCGGATAAAGCCTATCTCAGTTATGAGCAGGGGTTGACGGCGGTGGCTGGCGTAACCAAGCTCACCTATAACCTGACGCCCAAAATCACCCTCGTCACGCGGGCCGGTATCGATAACGCGATCGATGTGCTTTATACGCTGCGGTTTGATTGAGGGTCGCGCCCCTGTCGTTTACACGACATCCAGCGCCAGCAACGGGCTGAGCAGTATTTATCTGTCGAAGTGTTCATTTGTTGTATCCCTGCTTCCTGATTTCATTATCATAGCGTGCTTCTACATAGCACGAAATGCTTGAGCAATGACCGAAAACCAGAACCCCGAACAAAAAGCTCGCGACAACATTGACGCATTGCTCAAGCAAGCGGGCTGGGTCGTTCAGTCTGCCAGGAAAATCGATCTGAATGCCGGGCTCGGGCAGGCCGTGCGAGAATATCAGACCGATGCTGGCCCGGCGGACTATGTGCTGTTCGTGGATAGAAAAGCGGTGGGCGTGATCGAGGCCA
>JBDTWQ010000169.1:0-4623 GCA_040006595.1 Nitrosospira sp. | reverse complement strand
CTGGCCCCGCAATCTGATAACCGCTTTGCAGGGCTCAAAACGAGCCTGGAAGCGCAAAATTCCGCGCAAGCCAGCGAAGCCACGACGCTGCTGCTGATCACTTTTACCGATATCCTGTCATCCCTAGTGGGCGAGACGTTGACTACCCATATTCTAGGGTTGGCGTGGGGTATCGATCCTTTACATGGCATTAGCAAGGAGATTCAAAAATGAGTGAGAAACTATCCATACACCGCCTGCCAACTGGCGTTCCCGGTCTGGACAACCTGCTGGGCGGCGGCCTGCCGGAATTCTCGTTCAACCTGATTGCGGGCACGCCCGGAACCGG
The DNA here is from genome assembly GCA_040006595.1 of Nitrosospira sp. Taxonomy (GTDB): domain Bacteria; phylum Pseudomonadota; class Gammaproteobacteria; order Burkholderiales; family Nitrosomonadaceae; genus Nitrosospira. The sequence goes on along the minus strand of JBDTWQ010000169.1, from coordinate 4,295 downwards.
AAAAACCACCCTTGCCCACCAGATCATGTTCTCGCTGGCCAACGCGGACAAGCGGGCGCTCTTCTTCACCGTGCTGGGCGAACCCGCATTGAAGATGCTGCGCTATCAACAGCAATTTCCCTTTTTCGACATCAGCAAAATCAACGAGTCAATCCGCTTCGTCAACCTGTCGGCCGACCTCATGGACGAAAGTTTCGATCGCGTATTGGCACGCATTCAGGAAGAAGTGAGAAACTTTAACCCCAGCCTCGTGTTTGTCGATTCGTTTCGCTCCGTCGTCAGGTCAGTGAAGCAGGGGGAGCACGGTGTGCTCGATCTGCAGCGCTTCATCCAGCAACTGGGCATGCAAATGACGAGCTGGCAGGCCACCACTTTCCTGATTGGCGAATACCTGTCGCCGGAATCGGAATCGAGCCCTGTCTTTACCGTGGCCGATGGCATCCTGTCGCTTACGCAGAACCTGCATCGCAATTCCATGGTGCGCAAGATGCAAGTGGTCAAGATACGCGGCCAGGCCCAGGCCCTGGGTTTGCATACATTCCGTATCAGCGATAACGGCATCGAAGTCTTTCCGCGTGTGATAATCGAAAAGGGCGAAGCGGTTGAGTCGGCAAAGATGGCATCCGTAAGCGATGAACGCGTTCCCATGGGAACGGCTGGCCTGGACGAGATGCTGTGCGGCGGCTTGCCGGCGGGCTATTCGCTGCTTGTGGTCGGGCCATCCGGGTCCGGAAAAACTATCCTGGCGACAGAATTCCTTGCCGAAGGCATACGCAGGGGCGAACCGGGCGTCATTGCGGCGTTTGAGAAGAGCCCGAGCCAATTGCTGAGCGCCAAGCTCTCTTCGCTGGTGAATACCGGGAAAGTCGGCGTGATCGACACACGTTCCCTGGATCTGTCGATTGACGAGACCCTGCATGATTTGATCGAGATGATTGATCGAATGGGGGCCAAGCGCCTCGTCATTGATTCCCTGTCCGGCTTCGAGCTGGCCTTGGCACCCGAGTTCAGCGAAGATTTCCGCGGATCGCTGTACCGCATGATTGCCAAGCTGACCGGCATGGGTGTGACCATATTGATGACCTCGGAACTGGAAGACCGTTTCACCGATTTGCGCTTCAGCCCGTTCGGGAGCGCATTCCTGGCTGATGCCATCATCGTGCAGCGTTATACCGAAATGGAAGGTCAGCTCAAACGCGTCCTCTCGGTGGTCAAAGTCCGTGGCAGTGACCACAGCAAGGATATTCGGCTGTTTGACATTACAGAAGCAGGCATCGTTATTGGCGGGACCTTGCCCGGCTATGACGGAATCATGTCGGGACACCCCAAGTCCGATTCTGCTAAAAGTCCGGGTAATGGGAGGGGAAGCGAATATGAGCAAGAATCACAATAACGGTGCTTCCGATACCGATGGTGCTGATGCCGGTAACCCAGGTCAACCGGGTGCGCCAAGCCAGCACGAAGGTGTGTCGCCAGCTTCCCGGGAAAAGGCCGTTACACGCCGGGAGAGGGTTCTCATCGAAAATGAGGCGGCAGTTGCAGTCCGGGAGAAATCGGTCACGCAAAAAAATGAGTCGGTGACACTACGTGAAGATGCCGCCGATTCTCGTGAAAATACAGCTTACCATCGCGAGAAGACCGCCAGTTCGCGCGAACAGGTGCTACACGATGCGGATAGGGGGCGAATGAGCCGAAAAGACACCGTGAAACAACGTGAAACTGCCGCTGACTCGCGCGAAGATTCGATTTATCACCGTGAATCAACAGCGACGCTACGCGAACAAGTCAGCCGCACGATGAATGTCGCTCAGATTGCTTCCGATCACCATTTAATCATGGTGCGCCGGGCGAACTCACAGTTGGTTATCTCTGCTATTGATTCACAAAAGCAGACCGAGCAAGCAGAAAAAGCAAAGAACAAGCTGCATCATTTGGCTCATCACGATGCCCTCACGGGATTGCCCAATCGAACGCTCCTTCAGGATAGGCTGAACCAGGCTATTGAGGCAGCCCGCCGCCAGGGAAGGCGATTTGCAGTGCTGTTTATGGATCTGGATCGATTTAAACAAATCAATGATTCCCTGGGGCATGCGATAGGCGACCAACTGCTTCAGTCGGTATCACAATGCCTGAGAGATTGTATACGTCACTCCGACACGATCAGCCGCCATGGCGGGGATGAATTCGTGGTGCTCCTTGCCCATATCACGCAAGCAGAAGATGCGGCGCTCATCGCACAAAACATGCTCAAGGCACTGATGGCCCCGCACCGCATAGATCAAAACGAAATCCATGTTTCCGCGAGCATTGGCATTGGCATATATCCCGACGATGGCGAGGATGCGGAAGCCCTGCTCAAAAGCGCTGACAGCGCGATGTACTACGCAAAAGAAAACGGTCGCAACAATTACAAGTTTTTTGGGCAGGAAATGAATGTTCGGGCCGTCCAGCGTCATTCCGTCGAAGCCTGCCTGCGCCTGGGACTGGAAAGGCGGGAATTTTTGCTGCACTACCAGCCGAGAATTAATCTTCACAGCAAACAGATCGTGGGAGCCGAAGCCCTTATTCGCTGGAAGCACCCGGAATGGGGACTGGTGCCATCGTCACAGTTCGTGTCGATTGCTGAAGACATCGGCCTGATCCTGCCGATCGGCCGTTGGGTATTGCGCGAAACATGCCGTCAGGCCCGAGTCTGGCAAGAAGCCGGTCTGCATCCGATCACCGTCTCGGTCAACATTTCCGCACTCCAATTAAATGCCTCGGATTTTTTGGAAAGCGTACGCGCGACTCTCGAAGAAACGAAACTGGAGCCGAAATATCTGGAGATGGAATTTACTGAACAAGTCATTATACGGAACGCTGAATTTACCGATTCGGTGCTGGAGGAACTCGCAAATTTGGGCATAAAACTTACAATCGACGACTTCGGCATCGGTTATTCGGGGCTTAATTTTCTAAGACGATCTTCAATTCGTGCGCTGAAAATCGACCAGTCGTTCGTCAAACGAATGGTCACCAGCGCAGATGATGCTGCCATCGTAAGCACTGTGATCAGCATGGGAAAAAATCTCAACCTTCGCATCATCGCTGCGGGCGTGGAAACAGCCGAGCAATATGCATCTCTTTTGGCGAACCAGTGCGACGAAGGCCAGGGCTATTTCTTTGGCCGTCCCATGGAAGCAGAGGCATTCGCTGCCATGCTACAACCCGGAGCTTTACCTCTTCTTCATATTTAATTGCTTCAAGCTCAAGGGTCGCATGAAGTTACTTGCCGCGAATCAATCGAATGAATCACCGAACGCAGAGCATTCTCCATCGTTGCCGCCTGCCATCCCGCCGCCTTCGTTGGAAGAAGCACTGGAGAAAAACCGGGAGGTGGAGGGTCGGCTTGAAATTTGTGCTGGCGAGCTTGCTGTTTTTAATGAAACAGCCAAGATGGAGGCGGCAAGGCACAACGTACTGCAGGTTGAAGATGCCTTGGCGCAAAACAAAAATGTAGAGAACAGGATGCTCGCGTGCGCGGGCGATCTTCATGAAGTCAATGATGCGCTGGAACAAGAAATTGATGACCGGGATGACCGGAATCGAGCGTTAATGGAAACGGGAAGGAAGCTCTCTGATACACGGGAAATTCTGGCAGTCGCCGAAAGCAAAACCGAAGAAGAGAAAGAGCGATTGCGCGCTACGCTCAACCATATTGCAGATGCCGTTATTACCACTGATATGTGCGGTACGGTGACTTATTTAAATCCGGTTGCGGAGACCATGACGGGTTGGACATCGGCAGAAGCCAAGGGACATCCTCTTCAGGAAGTATTCAAGATCCTCCATCCACAAACCGAGGAAAAGATCCTTAACCCCGTTGAGCTGATTATCCAGGGTAAAACACAGGTCGGCCTGGCGCTTCATACCGTGCTTGTTCAAAGAAGCGGCAGCACCTTTTATATTGAAGATTCCGCCACCCCGCTGCGGGATCCTCAAGGAAGAATCATAGGGGCTGTCCTGATATTCCATGATGTGACAAAGGCGCGCGAGATGGCGGCGCAGATGACTTTTCAGGCTTCCCATGATGCATTGACCGGCCTTATTGACCGCCGGGAATTCGAACAACGCCTGTTGCTTGCGTTGCTTTCCGGTAAACAGGACGGCAAACAGCATACATTGCTTTATCTGGATATCGATCACTTCAAAATCGTAAACGATTCATGTGGCCATATTGCTGGCGACGAATTGTTAAAAATGATAACCAGCATTCTCCAAGGCCAACTCCGTACAAATGACACCCTGGCGCGGGT
>JBDTWQ010000168.1:0-3811 GCA_040006595.1 Nitrosospira sp. | reverse complement strand
ATGATCGCTTCAACCTAAATCCGAACTGTAGCGAACTCACCAAAGGGTGAAGATCAGTGATGCAAAAAGTCATTGCACGGGCATGGCGTTTTAATAGAAAAATGAGCTTAAAAATGGGTGGTCAACCGCCGGATTTTTAGTTTAAAAGTTCATGCTTAGCCAATATCTTGTACGTGGCGGCTATTGAAATTCCAAACACGACATGCGTGAGGATCGTGATCCAGTCCCGAACCTCGGAGAACCAAGGGAAGACGAGCGTTACCCCATACATATTTATTCCGTATAGAATTAAGCCGTAAATGCCACCCGCGAGCAACGAAAGCGTCATGCCAAGGCGGTAAATTAAATACGCCAGAATGAGGCTGTATGTGATAGAAATTACAAAATGAATAAACGTCGCAACTATCATCACATGCCAGTCAAACGTTGCCGGTGGCGGTAGAACCTCCTGTCCCATAAGGATTGCCGCGGTCAAGCGCGCGTCTCTATATAATATCCACGGCAGAGCGTCCAGAAAGACCCACCACAAGGCTATCTGCACCGCAGTGGCAATTACTCCGGCGACAATTCCAGCGCCGATCGCTGCACCCCAGTTCAATGACATGCGTATCACCAGAAAAATGGCAACAATTCTTGGATAGCCTCCGCTGCGGCAATCATAAAACCCCGTATTTCCCTCAAAGCGCACTACTGGAAACCGATTCGTTCTACAATGATAACTAAGCGGTTTGATGGGGATAAGCATAGCATTGAGATCCTCGCGGTCAAATCCCAACTTTCAAAGATGTCCGATAGCGAGTATGCAGTCAGCCCATTCATGCAAACGGTAGATTTGACCAACCATTTTCTGATCGCCATGCCTGCCATGGCGGATCCTTTCTTCTCGAAGACGCTAACTTATATTTGCGAGCATAGCGAGCAGGGCGCGTTAGGTTTGGTGATTAACCGGCCCATTGATCTCACGCTGAAAGATCTGTTTGATCAGCTTGGTATTTCTTCTGATGATAAGTCTTTGGGAGGGCTGCCGGTGATGTTTGGCGGGCCGGTACAACTGGATCGTGGCTTCGTGTTGCATCAACCGGTGGGTGACTGGCAATCCACCATGATAGTGAATCATGGAGTGGGGCTGACTACTTCGCTCGATATTTTGCGAGCAATCGCGAGCGGGGACAGCCCCACACAAATATTGGTCGCATTAGGTTATTCAGGATGGGCACCTGGTCAGATAGAGCACGAATTGTCCCAGAATGCCTGGCTCACAGTACCCGCCTCGCCCCGCATCATATTCGAACTTCCGTCCGAGGAGCGGTTGACTGCGGCGATGCACTCACTGGGAGTCGATTTTTCAAGCTTGTCAGACGAGGTGGGACATTCTTGAAAACAATATAACGCTCATTAGCGGGCCAGATACCCCAGCGGTGAAAAATCAGAGAGCACAACACTTGACGCTTAATAGCGAGAGTACGCACCTCGTTATGGGGACAATTCTGGCTTTCGATTTCGGCGAGAAGCGCATCGGTGTTGCTGTAGGTAATCTGGAGCTCGGTTTGGCGCACCCTCTTGCCACGGTTAGCGACGAGAATACAGTAAGGCGCTTCGATAGTATTTTCAAACTGATCAAAGAATGGCAGCCGGTCCTGCTCATCGTAGGTCTGCCCACTCATGCCGATGGTACGGAGCATGGCCTAACTCAGCTCAGTCGGCGTTTCGCGCGGCGTCTAGAAGGCCGCTTTGGTATTAAGACTGTGCTGGTGGATGAGCGCTATACTTCCATTAGTGCCAGCACAGCGTTGCGGGAGGCGGGTGTCAAAAGAAAGAAGCAAAAATCCGTGTTGGATCAAGTGGCGGCGCAGCTGATATTGCAATCTTATTTCGATAGACAAAATGCAACTACCTGATGCAGAACAACTGCTCGCCAGTCTGACCGGAAGGATACGACCTGACATTGCCGCGAACACCGCTCTGGTAGGAATATATACCGGGGGTGTCTGGCTGGCAAAACGGCTGCACCAGGATTTGGAAGTCGCGCTCCCCTTGGGTACGCTGGATGTTTCGTTCTATCGAGATGATTTTGGCCAAATCGGTTTGCATCCGCAGGTCAAGCCCTCAGATATCCCGTTCGAAGTGGAAGGCAGCCATATCATCCTGGTGGACGATGTGCTCTACACCGGACGCACTATTCGCGCCGCTATCAACGAATTGTTCGACTACGGGCGACCCGCGAGCATCCGCCTTGCCGCACTGATAGACCGGGGCGGCAGGGAGCTTCCTGTTGCGGCCCAATATGTTGGCGCGGAGCTCACTCTGCCATTAGATAAGATGCTGGCGCTGGAGAAAGGCATCGACGGAAAATTGACCCTGAGCCTATATAATAAAAACGCTTCAGGACAATGAATAACAACCCGCAGCTGAATAAAAACGGAGAACTGCAACACCTTCTCACCACCGAGGGGCTACCCGCCCCCATTCTGCTGGACATACTCGACACCGCCGAATCTTTTATCGGGGTTACCGAGCGCGATGTCAAAAAAGTACCCCTGCTACGCGGCAAATCCATATTCAATTTATTCTTCGAACCTAGTACTCGCACTCGTACCACGTTCGAAATAGCCGCAAAGCGGCTATCAGCGGATGTGGTAAATCTCAACATTGCTGCTTCCTCACAATCAAAAGGGGAGACACTGCTTGATACGGTGAACAATCTGTCTGCCATGCATGCCGACATGTTCGTCGTGCGGCATTCGCAAAGCGGGGCGGCACATTTAATCGCTCGTCATGTGCGGCCCGAAATTCACGTTATTAATGCCGGAGATGGTCGGCATGCGCATCCTACCCAGGCATTGCTGGATATGTTCACTATCCGCCATTACAAACTCGATTTCCATAAACTGCGCGTAGCCATAGTCGGGGATATCCTGCATTCGCGAGTAGCACGCTCGCAGATTCATGCGCTTACCACGCTAGGCGTGCCGGAGGTGCGGGTAATTGCCCCGAAAACCTTGCTGCCTGCAAAGGTCGAACGTCTTGGGGTGCACGTTTATCACCAGATGGCACAGGGACTTAAAGATGTAGATGTACTATTGATGCTACGTTTGCAAAATGAGCGCATGCTAAGTGCGCGACTTCCCAGCGCAGAAGAGTATTTCAAGTATTATGGACTTACACAGGAAAAACTGGCGTTAGCGAAGCATGACGCTATTGTGCTGCACCCCGGGCCGATGAACCGCGGTGTCGAAATTGATTCCGCCGTAGCCGACGGCAAGCAATCGGTTATTCTGCCGCAAGTAACATTCGGCATCGCGGTACGAATGGCGGTAATGTCGATTTTGGCGGGTAATTGAAAATGAAGCTTGTTATTAAAGGCGGCCGTGTTATAGACCCACAAAGTCAGATAGATGCCATTATGGATGTGTTCGTTGCTGTCGGCAAAATCGTTGGCATGGGCGCCGTCCCGGTCGGCTTCCACGCCAACCGTGAAATAAACGCGAAGGATCTGGTAGTGTGTCCCGGTCTGGTGGATCTGTCCGCGCGCTTGCGCGAGCCGGGTTTTGAGTATAAGGCCACGCTGGAATCCGAAATGGAAGCGGCCGTAGCGGGCGGTATCACAAGCTTGGCATGCTCGCCAGATACCGATCCGCCGCTGGATGAACCGGGATTGGTGGAAATGCTAAAGCACCGTGCCAGAGGCCTCAACCAGGCGCACGTCTATCCTATTGGCGCACTTACTCAAGGTTTGAAAGGCGAAAGACTCACGGAAATGGCTGAACTGCGCGATGCGGGCTGCGTCGCTTTTGGCCAGTCCGACATGCCG
>JBDTWQ010000167.1:0-2520 GCA_040006595.1 Nitrosospira sp. | reverse complement strand
GATGAGCTGAGAAATTGGCGGTCAATTACTGGATTCAGGATTAAGGTTACGGCGGAAGAACTTTTTTGAATGGCTTGACTGTCAGTTTTGCATATACGCCTGAAGTGGCATAGGGGTCGGTCTCCGCCCAGATGCGCGCCGCTTCGAGCGACTCAAATTCAGCCACGATAAGACTGCCGGAAAATCCCGCAGGACCGGGGTCTGGGCTATCAATCGCCGGGTAGGGTCCCGCCAGGATGAGACGCCCCTCTTCCTGTAACGTATTGATACGTTTCAGATGGGCGGCACGCGCTGCAAGACGTTTTTCCAGGCTCCCGGGGATATCTTCGCCGCTTATCGCGTATAGCATCATGCCTCTTTATCTTCCTTTTCTTCCATATATTTTCCCAGCATCAGTCCTTGTAATACGACAAATGCCAACATCAATCCCATGAACCCGAACAGCTTGAAATTGACCCAGGTTTCAGTGGAGTAATTGAAAGCCACATAGAGATTGGCTCCGCCCATCAAAGCGAAAAATGCAGCCCAACTGGCATTCAGGCGGCCCCATATTGGTTCGGGCAGCGAGATTTGCTCTTTCATCATGACACGAATCAAATTTTTCTTGAAAACCGCATGGGCTAATAGCAGCGCGCCGGCGAATAGCCAGTAGAGCACGGATGGTTTCCACTTGATGAAAGTTTCATCTTGCAGTATCAATGTGGCACTACCGAAGATGACGATGATAACGAGACTTACCCACAGCATGGTGTCAACCTTGCGGTGGCGAAACCACACCCAGCCGATTTGCGCAAAAGTGGCAGCAATGGCTACAGCAGTGGCAGCGTAGATTCCATAAATCTTGAAGGTGACGAAAAACAGGATAACCGGAAAAAGATCAAAAAGAAACTTCATAGTGTCGAATGATTCAGTCCGCGGTTGGTTAAGAAATAATTATGACGGTTACGCTTGGAAAAAGCTATTGAATTTCGGGGGATAGATCGAGCAAAAAAATTCCAGCAGATTGGAATTGGCTATGATTTACCGTCCTCTGATCGAGCTTGGTGGAGCGGAATTGATGCAGCCGGCAACTCGGATTAACGCTGCCGATTAATGCCGCTTCGGGGTGCTTCAGTGCAAATGTACAGGCGCCACCTCGCCCTCTTCGGGAAATTCGGCATGGACCACCTCGCCTTCCGGATCCGGAAATAGCGGCGCGCCACACTCGTCGCAATACTCCAGCAGGAAGCGATTATCCAGCAATGTAGTATGAGCTATTCCACACTCCCGCAGTGTTGTTTCGATTTGCGTCACAGTATCGCTGTTTTCGTCTTCGTCTCCTACCAGTGCCCAGACAATGCCGTAGAGCACTTCGTCGCGATCCTTGAGGGTGAAACTTATACGGTATTCCTCCAGCCACTGGTCGTAAAAAGGGGCGATCACCGCACGTAGCCTGTTTGCCGAAATACTCAAAGTGGATTGTAGAAAATCAACGGTGGCGTGCATGGAATAGGGCCGGGCGAGGCGATCCGCCATGCGCCATGCCGAAAAGAAGCCGTCAGGTATCAGCAATTCGAATGCACAGCCCTGGAATAGGGGCCGCAGGGCTTCCGTTCCCTTAGTTTGCCATGCAAGCAGTATTTCCTGCTTTGAAAACCTTGCCGCAGATGAATTGCCGACACCTTTATCCTCGCTGCTTGCGTTGGCTTCCTGCCAGCGAAACATGGGCTTTCCCTGGGGCGCGGCAATTGCACCAAGGAGATAACGGGTATCGGACAGAAAACGGCCGGTTTCGGCCAGTTGGCGTGGATTCATATGCACCTCCTGCTCTCCCGCCACTGCGGCCATCCATAGTTTGCTGGCCAATTCATGTGTAAGGTGATAGCCGCGTGGCAACTGGTCGGGGCTGAACAGGCAATCCGCCAGCACAAACTGTACATCCGAAGCCAGCACATGTGCCTGCAACTGCACCCGGAGATCTGAGAGCACCGATTCAGTTACCGGCCCCGAAGGGATCGAAAAACGCGACCACGTCAGCACTGGTGCTGCGAACATCAGTACATCATAGTTGCGGTCCTCGTACGTCAATATGCTGCATTCGATCGCTGCTTCGATGGCGTAAATGAATTCACCATACCCCGCCGGATCAGTGTCATAAAGTTGATCCAGTACCGCTTCAAGATTTTGATCATCGCCTGTTCGCAATTGGGCGTGTATCTTTGCCGCAAGCCGGTTCTCCCAGAATGCGTCCTCAATACGACTGCCGGAAGCGGCAAGTCCGGCAGCCAGACGAGACAACTCTTGAACCACGCGCGGAGATTTAATGCGATGAGGGACGCGGGGTTTTTTCATGAAAGGAGTGGGTACGGAATGACTAAGAGGATATTTTAACCTAAATCCACTAGCGGCGAGGAGCGTACCGTTTTTAGCGAGGGGAGTTGGTTTTTTTTAGGCAAGCTGATCCAGCTGAAAGTGTAGAGATTAGGGGGTTATGCCCCGGAAAGTGATCGAACGTTTATCCATGATTCGGAAGGGAAATAC
>JBDTWQ010000166.1:0-3164 GCA_040006595.1 Nitrosospira sp. | reverse complement strand
CTAGTTAGCCTCACCGGATTAGCACGATTAGTTTCTGGAATCCAGTTCCGGGTCAGAAATTTCCGTTACAGGCCCGCACATCCGCATATACATCCTAAAGGAGGCCGGATGCATCTGAAAGCAATATTTGCAGCTCTCGGAACAATCGCATACCCGCTGTTCCTCCATATTCCTGCATGACCTGGTCCACTTACCTTCCTCTCTGGCCACTTTCGGTCAGCCCGGCGCTCTGGCTTGCGCTTACTCTGGTCGTCGCCGTACTCGTGGGCGAAGCACTGATGCGCTACCTGAGATTGCCCCGCATTGTCGGCTATATAGGTATTGGACTATTGCTGGGCCCCGGCGGACTGGGCCTGATCCCTCAACTGCCCGCGGCCGAGTGGCGGCTCGTGGTTGATCTGGCGCTCGGAATTCTATTGTTCGAACTGGGAAGCAAGGTCAATCTGCGCTGGCTTAAAGCCAATCCCTGGATTGCCAGCACCAGTCTGCTGGAGTCTGTTGCAACTTTCTTCGTTGTATTTGGACTGTTGTTGTGGTTTGATACTGCCGGCGTCACCGCCGCAGTTGTTGCCACCATTGCAATCGCCACCTCGCCCGCCATCGTGGTGCGCACAGTAACTGAGTCGCGCGCTCAGGGTCAGGTTACTGACCGGCTTCTGCTCATGACGGCGCTCAACTGTATCTATGCCGTTATCTTTCACAAGCTGGCCGTTGCTTTCATGCACGGCGAAACCGGTACCAGCTTCATTCATACCGTATTGCCGCCACTCTACCTCATCGGTGGTTCAGCGGTACTGGCCTGGCTCTTCGGTATAACTTTTGAACGCATCCACCACCATCTGGGCCAACACGAGGAAACTTTTTCTTTCGTCTTGTTTGGCATGATCGCATTCGCGACTATCATGGCTTCAACACTCAAACTGAGTCCGGTCCTCGTGCTGCTGGCAGCCGGCCTGATAACGCGATATCGCCGGCAGCGCTCCCGCACTTTTCCCCCACACTTTGGTTCCGCCGGTGCCGTACTGGTAGTGTTAATGTTTATCGCAAATGGCTTGGCGGCCGACCTCAGTGGCTTACGCGACAGTTTGCTGCTGGTTTTATTGCTCATCATGGCACGCGCTCTCGCCAAGTTATTGTCGGTGCTGGTACTGGCACATTATAGTGGTATCGGCCTGCGCCAGGCCATGGCCCTGGGGGTTGCGCTGATACCCATGTCCAGCGTTGCACTGCTGTTGACATTGGACACTGGTTTAGCTTTTCCCGCCTTTGGTTCAGGGTTGGGCCTGGTGCTGATGAGCTGCATCGTGATACTTGAACTTGCCGGGCCCATTATGGTGCAAGGGGCCCTGCGCACAGCCGGAGAAACTCCGGAGACCAAAATATGAGCCTGATGCCGTTTGCACCATCCCGCCCCCTGAGCGTTGGCGTGGAGCTTGAATTGCAATTACTCAGTTGCAATGATTACAACCTGGTTTCCTCGGCTCCTGATATGTTGCGCCGGATAGCGAAATTCCCGCACGCCGGAGACGTAAAACCGGAAATGACTCGCAGCATGATTGAAATCAACACTTCGGTACAGCAGGAATATGGCGCGCTGGTCGAAGAGTTGCGTTCATTGCGCAAGGTTGTGTCCGACGCGGGACACTTTCTCAATGTAGCGGTGGCAGGCGGCGGCACCCATCCCTTCCAGCACTGGAGCGAGCAGAAGATTTTTGACGCACCTCGCTTTCATTACCTGTCGGAACTGTACGGCTATCTGGCCAAGCAATTCACCATATTCGGCCAGCATGTCCACATCGGATGCACTGGCCCCGACGAGGCCCTTCATCTGATGCATATGCTGTCGCGCTATGTGCCCCACTTTATTGCGCTATCCGCCAGTTCTCCATTCGTGCAGGGCCATGACACGGGGTTCGCCTCGGCACGCCTTAATTCGGTGTTTTCCTTCCCGCTGAGCGGGCGTGCCCCGTTCGTACTACGCTGGAATGATTTCGAACAATTCTTCGATAAGATGACCGGTACCGGCGTGGTTGAATCAATGAAAGATTTTTATTGGGATATTCGTCCGAAGCCAGAGTTCGGCACCATCGAAGTAAGGGTGTGCGACACCCCCCTCACCGTTGAAATCGCTGCTGCCATTGCCTGCTATATTCAGGCGATGTCGCGCTATATCATGGTGGAGCAGCGCGTTGCCCCGGAAGAGGACGATTATCTGGTTTATACATTCAATCGTTTCCAGGCTTGCCGTTTCGGACTTGAAGGCGTCTTTATCGACCCTCGCACCCATGCACAGCGCAGCGTCCGCGAGGATATAGCCGATATGTTGACGCGCATCGCCGACCACGCCACGGAATTGCGGGCGGAGGAGGCAATGGAACGCCTTCGTGAAATACTTGCTGCAGGCAATGGCACAAGCTGGTTGCGCCAAACTTATGCGCGTGAACACAATCTCGGCGATGTCATGCAACTGCAGGCCGAATTGTGGATGGGTGGTAATTAAGGATATAAAGTCACCCACGATGACACGCCCGCTACGTATCGGCCTGTCGCCGCGTATCCTGCATAATCCCCCTGCGGAATTAGGTTTTCGCAACAAAACCCTGCAATATCTTGAACAAAGCGTCGCACACTGGATCATGCGGCGTGGCGCCCTGGTTTTCATGCTGCCAGCCATAGAGACGGGTGGCGTCGAACGTTCCAGCGTGCGTATAAGTGACTATGTCAAGGAAATAGACGGCCTCGTGATGCAAGGGGGTGCGGATGTGAGCCCCATTTCTTACGGCGAGACGCCATTGCGGCCTGAATGGTCGGGCGACCGGGTGCGGGATCTTTACGAAATCGAGTTATTCTGGGAATGCGTCGTACAGAGAAAACCCGTGCTGGGCATATGCCGTGGGCTCCAGCTTATCAATGTGGCACTAGGCGGAACCCTTTATCAGGATATTGTTACCGAAAACCCCCATGCCATCCCACATGTGGATGCGGCGCTGTATGACCAGCACCGGCATACCGTTCACATTGAGGAAAACTCCAGGCTGGCGAGCTTGTATCCGGATCATGACAAACATTTTGTTAACAGCATTCATCACCAGGCGATCAAGCAACTGGGGCGGGACTCGGTGGTTGAGGCGGTTTCCGACAGCGACGGCATAATCGAAGCAATC